>DKLL01000076.1 GCA_002455755.1 Acinetobacter sp. UBA6641 | reverse complement strand
CACCGACATAGGCCATTTGTTCAAGTTGATGTGCCATGATTTTAATTCCTGTAAAAGTTGTCTAGCCATCAAACTGAATTGATGGGTGGTAATGGGTTTAAAGATGATTGGATGAATCTATTTAAAAATTAGTTACGGATGCTGGGACTGAAATCCCGGTCACAGTGATTGCAGTAATAATGTCGGGTATAAACTGGGAGTGAGCTGTTTTGCACTTCATCGTTAAACAACATCCAAATGCCACCGATCAGGACACCCACCAAGGCGCCTGCAATCGGGGGGATGTTTAAACTTTTAGAAATACTGATGCCTAAGGTCGCCAGTGCCAGAGGTGACATCACATTATTTTGCGCTGAAGGTGAATTGCTGTTGCCGACGAAGTGTTGTGGAGATTCCAGCAGTACCGTGTCTCGGGACTGACAATAAGGACATGGCAAACTCATCTGAATAATTCCTGTAATAAAAAATGAGTGAAATAAAAAAAGCCTGCTTTGGGGGAAAGCAGGCAAAGCGTGAATCGGGTTATTACATAGGGCTGTTTTAAAGGAGCCACATGCTTCTCATTCAGATGATATATATCTGTATTTTTTTAGAATGTGTTTTTAATAGANNACGCGTTCGCGCGTGCTGGTTCTGTATGTCCAGTCTGCTAACCCCTTTTCGTTCTGCCACCATTATTTAGCAGTAATTGGTAGAACTTCTATACATACAGGAGTCATCTATTATGACGCTATTCAATTTGTGCGCTTCCCCTGCACTCGCTTCATTTTTACACCATCCCAAACTTCGGCATTTCATTCCGATTCCAACATTTTATTCAAATTCTGTGCACTGATTGATTTCACTGCACCGATCAACCACTGCATTTTTAAATTCAGGGGGCTGCTTTGTGCTGGAACAATATTATGAAATTGATCGCACAGCTGATTTTAATTGTCATCGTTGTGGTGGCTTTAGGCCCAGGTTTTATCTTATTGCTGGGTGGACTATGGCTGCTGATTTATCTGGCAGGCTGGCATAAATAAACCCATCCACATGACTTTAGAACAATAGATAACAATGATTTGGAATAAAGATGAAATATCAAACCTGGTTTGGGGTAATGACCATTGTCCTCAGTAGCACCCTGCTGACTGCCTGTGACAGTTCAGTCAAACGTGACTTTAAAGCAGGCTGTCAGGCTGGCGGTTTAGACCGTTCAACCTGCGGCTGTATTTACGACAAAGTCGAAGCGCATTACTCGCCTGAATTTATGCAACAAATGGCCGATGTCACGGTTCGGGACACCATGCAGCCACCTGAAGATTTTAATGTGGTGATGGCGAAAGCCGTTCAGCAATGTCAGTCATAAATTCAAATATACAGGGGAACAATAAATGAAAAACTATTTAATTATTGGCTATGTACTGATCGCACTGATTTGCTCGGTGTATTTCAAGAATTGCAGTAGCACTGCACATTTAAGCTATTCCTACAACTTAGGTAAAGCCGTGGTCTGGCCTGTGACCATTTTTAAGAACTAAGCCATAGGAATAACAAAATGAAAAAACTCATCTTGGCCTGTGGTCTCAGTCTGATCTGCACCTCACTGTTTGCACAATCCAATTCAGCAACTGTGATTGTTAAAAAGATCGAAGGCTTTAGTGAATCAGGTGATGCATTCTCTTTTAAAGCCACTACTGGCAAACGCTATCAAGTTTATAACGCTGGTGGCGCTAGTCCAATTCAGGGTGAAGAACTGATTTCCAGTTCAATCAAAAGCAAGAAAGCCATTTGCCTACGTTTAGATGCAGATAAAACCGAACCGCGTTTGGTGCAGTCGGTTCACAAAGGCAAATGTAAATAACCACTTAGAACGAACAACGACTTTATTCAAATATGAACTAAACAAGTTTTTAGGAATTCAGCCATGAAACTGATTCACCCTCTTTTTTTATCCAGTGCACTGTTGCTCAGTTTAACTGCATGCAGTCCATCCAAAGAACCGCAAGCCACAGCAGAACAAACCGCCCCTGAGCAGCAAGAACCATCCGTGTCTCAGAATACAGCTGCTTCTGAAGCAGAAGATTCTTTTAATTCGGATGAGGTCAATTATGAGCATCAAAATGATGGTTTTTCTGAAACAGCCCAACCATTACAGGAACAATTTGAAGTCCGTGTCCGCCGGGATGAATCACAATATTCGATGACAGGTTATGTCGATAAATTGAATATTACTTCACTGAATAATGATCCTACGACTTTAACGGGGGTTTCTATCAATCGGGGCAATTGCGGAACCAAAGGGTTTTATGATTATCAAAATATGCGTTATGGCTCAGTCGCTCAAGTTTATTTAGCATGTTCAGCTGAATATGTGCGTGAGGTAACCATCACCACCAACAGTGGATTGACCTATACCTATAATTTTTAGTTATAGATAACGATGAAAAAAATTTCTGTTCATCATCTAAGATCTAAGGGAATAAAAGTTATTCCCTTAGAAGATTAAGCATAGAATTGCATAACTGAATATTGATTTCATCTAGCTTTAGTTTTTCCAAATAGCTGCTATTTATAATCAGCTATGAAAAATAAAATCAAATCTGACAATTACATAAGAATCTTTTAGCATTTTCTTATTAAAGAAATCATTTATTCGTATTTAAACCCTAAGAAAATAAGAGTAGTTTACTTAACAAATATGTTGAGTATATAACATGAATATTTCTTTACTCATTTCTTCACTTCCAACGCAAAACACAACTACACGTATGAGGGTATGGCGCTGTCTTAAAGCAAGTGGGGCGGCAACTCTTAGAGATGGTGTATATCTACTCCCAATCTCTCATAGCGAGAAGTTTGTACCGATTGCTAATGATGTCATTTCAGAACAAGGAACGGCTTATATATTTCATACAGAGGCACCATCAAATCTTGAGCTTGCTTCTATTTTCAATCGAAAAGAAGAATACGATGCTCTTTATCAACAACTTACAGCATTGCGAGATAGCCTGACTCAAGCTGAAAAGAAAGAGCTACCCAAGCAAGTTCGTAAACTCCGAAAAAGTATCGATGCAATTGTAAAAATTGACTATTACCCTGATGAAACTCAAGTACAGGTTCTCAATGAACTTTCACTATTAGAGCTCTCTATTGCACGTCTTGGTGAAGTCAATGAACCCAAAGCAATACAAACTCATATTCAACTTTTAGACAAAACAAATTATCAAAACCAAATTTGGGCAACTCGAAAAAGACCTTGGATTGATCGCCTAGCCTCAGCATGGCTAATTAAGACTTTTATTGATTCCACACCTACATTTATTTGGTTAGAAACTCCCACGGATTGCCCTAAAGAAGCATTAGGTTTCGATTTTGATGGCGCAAGGTTCAGCCATGTGAACCATTGGGTCACCTTTGAAGTTCTTTTACATAGCTTTAGTTTAGAAATACCAGCACTAAAAAAAATCGCTGAAATTGTGCATTACCTTGATGTCGGCGGGATTGAACCACCAGAAGCAATAGGGATTGAAAAAGTCATGCAAGGTCTTCGAAGCCAAATAAGCAATGATGAACAATTATTTGAATTATCCAATCATATTTTTGATGGCCTCTATGCCAACCTATCCAGAGAATAATCATGGAACAAGAACGGATTACATCCCCAGAAGCAGAAATACAAGCTGTTTCATTTTGGCAAGCCTTTCTGTTTTGGCTTAAATTAGGGTTTATTAGTTTTGGTGGTCCCGCAGGTCAAATCGCTGTCATGCATCAAGAACTGGTTGAACAAAAGCGTTGGATTTCAGAGAAACGTTTTTTGCATGCACTGAACTATTGCATGCTCTTGCCAGGGCCAGAAGCGCAACAATTAGCAACTTATATCGGTTGGTTAATGCATAGAACCGCTGGAGGTTTAGTTGCAGGCATTCTTTTTGTACTACCATCGCTCTTTATTTTAATTGGTCTTTCATGGGTCTATGTCAAATTTGGTGATGTCCCCATCATCGCTGGAGTGTTTTACGGGATTAAACCTGCCGTTGTTGCGATTGTTTTTCATGCAACACATCGAATTGGAAGTCGATCACTCAAGAATAAATTCTTATGGCTGATTGCAGCTCTTTCCTTTATGGCTATTTTTTTCCTCAATTTACCTTTCCCTTTAATCGTTTTCTCTGCTGCGATCATTGGATATCTGACGAGTAAAAAGTATCCCACCCTATTTTCTAGCGGAAATACCCATCAACAGAGTAAAAAAGATTATGGGCAGGCTTTAATTGATGATGATACATCTACGCCCGAGCATGCAATCTTTAGCTGGAAACGATTGGGCCGTATTGTTCTAATTGGTGGTCTCCTGTGGTTTCTCCCGATCCTGAGTCTAAGCTTAATGCTTGGGTGGGATCACGCCTATACTCAAATGGCTTGGTTCTTTACTAAAGCTGCACTGCTCACTTTTGGGGGTGCTTATGCTGTATTACCTTATGTTTATCAAGGGGCTGTCAACTATTACGGTTGGTTGAGTCCAACTCAAATGATTGATGGTTTAGCACTAGGCGAAAGCACACCTGGCCCGTTGATTATGGTGGTTGCTTTCGTTGGCTTTTTGGGCGCATTCAATCATGCATTATTAGGTTCAGAGCATCTATTCTTGGCAGGAGCAATTGGAGCGACAATCGTCACTTGGTTCACCTTTCTGTTTTCATTTATCTTTATTCTAGCTGGTGCACCGATTATTGAGTCAACGCATAATGAGCTAAAATTTACGGCACCACTAACTGCCATTACAGCAGCGGTTGTTGGCGTGATTCTCAATCTTGCGTTATTTTTTGGTTATCACGTACTCTGGCCAACAGGATTTAGCGGTTCTTTTGATCTTGTTGCTGCATTCATTGCATTTGCTGCTCTAATTGGCCTGTTCTATTTTGAACTTAAAGTGATGTATGTCCTTGCAGGTTCAGCATTAATCGGTTTAATTTGCTTTAACTTTACTACTACATGATTTAATTAGTTAGAGTATTAACTTGGGGGGTGATGCCAACTAAGTCTAGATTACTGGGGGAATTACTTTTTCTAAATATAGAAAACATATAAAGGAATAATAGTATTTATTCCTTTATGTCATTCATCAGCAATTACCAAAACAATGCACCACTTGGCTTTAAACCAAACTCAGACCTATACGTTCACAATCAAAGGTTTTGCGACGATGCCGCATCACTCTTAAATAATGGTCTTTGGCATGGCTGTTTAAACGGGTTTTTACAAGTTGCAAAGCACTTTGAATCTGCTTGTCATCATGACAATTCACCGATCCCCCTTTCAGATCATTTTCTTCAAAATGTACTGCACCATAATCATTGGTTACATCCAACCATTGTTCACCAATTCTACGCGCATGATCAGTTAGAGTTGTGGTTTGTGCCTGTCCAGCATAGATACAAAACAGCTGGATATAATAGCCCTGCTCGGGATCATGCTTAACCTGCCAAATCACGGAATGGATAGAGCGAAATAAAGCCAGGTCTCTTGATCTAATGAGCTTCAGGAAAGTACTCAGGTAGAGATCAAGATCATATAAGCGAATCACAGATAAAGCTTCTGGACGAATACCCAAGCAAATCGGGAAGATTGTCAATTGATCCTGTTGCTGCATGCATTCCAATAAGAAACGTTCAGTCTTTTTAAGCTGTGCCTTATGCTGCTTCTGATCGTCTTGATAATCCGCTTCAATCAACCCAGCTTGATCTTGTACATATTTTATAAAACCTTCCACCACATGATCAGGTAAGTCTTGAATATTGTCATAAAACCTAAACGCATTGGCTTTAAAGATGATCTGCTCAAGTAACTTAAACACAATAATGGTAGCGATGTAATTATTCCCATCTACAAAGAATCGTCTGGATTTTTTAATCAAGGGAATGATCTGCTGTTTGAATTGTTCAACACTGATTTGATTGGCTAAAATTGCTTGAATAAAGTTTTCAATTTCACAAAACGTGTGAGATTCGTTGTAAGTCGTCATGGTAAAACACATCCTAAGTTATTTATTTCATAGACTTAGGAGTGCCGTAACTTTTTAATGGTAATCTAACCTAGAATCCACATTGCTGTAAGGTTTGTGCTACACCTCTACGCCAATTCACTTCAAATTGACCTGTACCAAAACTACGCATATACGGTATCTTCGCTCGTAAATGCTGTACATACTTTTCAGGATTGACCAGATACATGGCAGTATTCAGTGCATTACTCACTTCCTCTGGATGACTGCATCGAATAGGCCCTACCCCTAAGCGATCATTCCGCATAAACTTCTGCTTATGATCAGTAGTATTACAATTAAAGTGCCAGCCCATATTACCTGTAATGCTTTGCCATAATTGCCCAACTTGATCAGCGAGATACCAGTCATTCTGACGTTTGGATGGATCATAGATCAGCAATAAATGGCAATGATAGCCTTTGTCTGCACCCTGCTCTAATGCCCAAGCATAACCCTGTAAACCCAAGAAACATCCATCTTGATTAGCTATTCGATTCGTTAGAATATTCATATGCTGTTGAACATCTTCAATACCGATATAGACCTGTTGCTCTTTGAGATAGCCTAAATCAACACGTACAAATAACAGTTCTGAGTAATGTGTTGTTAGCTTAGTTAGATACTGATGCAATGAAATTCGATTCTGATATTCTTGCTGCATGAAACGAGTATACTCATTCCAATAATCATTTTTATATTGGCTAAGTACACAGCATAGGCTTTGAACTTGCTGTATATCAAAATTTAAAATTTGCGATGCAGATTGACCATTGAGAAAATAATCGATCCAGTACTTACATTGAATAAAATATTGAATGGATTGAGTGTAGTGAAGCTTTGCTGAATAGAAATATTGAAAAGCGTCATATAATGTACTGAGCGCTTGTTTAAAATAATGCTCATCCATCTGTTCAAAACAGATGTCATAAACAAAATCTTCAATTGCAGTACAAACACTGGATTCATTCCAGATCGGTGTCGTCAAATTCATAGTGTGATACTCATCATGTTAGGACATATCACTTACTTTTCTGTAAAAAATTAATAACTACTAATAATTTTTAAAATATGGCTTATATATATGAGTCAAGATATTATAAGTAAATTAATAATATTAATAACCCGTTAATCCAGACATCTACGTCCCGTTAAATACCCATCACAATCCAACATTTCAGTAGCCAAAACTAAGTCAATATGGACAAGCTAAAGTTGATTTTAAGTAACAACTTTTGGACCACAATTTTCCATTGACCTAATTTTTAGGGGCATAGGCTAAAAAGTCGAGTTGACTTAATTTTTGGAAAACTGATGTTTGCCCCATTGATTTTTACTATTCTGAGCATGATAGAGGGTTATTTTTGGCAAAAAAGGGCCTATATCTACATAAAATACCATATTTATATCACTAAAAATCTATTAAAAATTTACTAAAATTCCACTAGAAATTTATAAAAGAATAATTAATAATTTATATATAATTCTACATAGTGATAAGCTTTAAAATGCAATCTAGCACACCTCAAATTTTTCCAACCAACACGCCAAAAGAATTTGAAAATTTTAGTTTTCGAGAAATTCAGTGTGCTTGGAATTATTGCTGTCAAATTGGATGGGTTCACTACCAATTGTTAAATACAACTCCTTTAGATCAAAAAATAAATATTTTAGTCACCTATTTAAACAGCATACAAAATAAGGAAATTATAATTAATCAAATAATTCAGAATAATAGTAATTTATTAATTGATTATAATTATTTTAATTGGATTGATAAAAATGATAAAAGGCTAATAATTCACATTATTCATGCTTTTATAAATACTTTTCATTTTAATTTTCCAATAGGTATTTTCCCAAATCTATACCAAGATTTTATTACAAATTTTGATGCTCAAAAATTCGATTTAAACACAAAAATAAATTTCATAAATAATCAAAAGAATATTTGGGCACAAATTCGAACCAATGATGTAATTTTAAAATGGTTAGACCATAATAATACAACACAATTAAATTGGGCATGGGGCTATTTAGGGAAATTCAACAAACGAATAAATGTCTTTTTTACTCCAATAGAAAACAATGATTTATTATATGCTATTCAAGCTTCTTTTGATTATATGTCATATGGAAATCCCTCCGATAAAATTTTATTTATGGAGCGCATGAAAAAAACTTGGAGTCAAAAGAAGTTCAGAGATTCTGGAAAAGCTAAAAAGCCCTATCATATCCCACTCACTAAAAGCACTCAGGCACAATTGGAAAAATTAGCTGAAATAAAAAATCTTAGTAAAAATGAAGTTCTGCAAGAATTGATCATAAAAGAGTATGAAGCCATAAACTTAGATGAAAAGGGTAAAACTAAGTATTAAATATATGTCATTCATAGAGATCGTTAGACTGAAACAATCTCTATATCCATTTTATAACGTATTAGCACAGTCATCTTTTCACCTGCTCCTCATACCACCCCATTATTTTCACTCGTTCATCCAAATACTGAGCTCTGTTGTATGCAACACGAATTCTGTTTTGCGGTAGGTGTGCCAACTGTCACTCAATGGCATCTGGATTAAACAGATTCGATTCGTTTACGACTGTACTGAATAGTAATCTAAAATCATGTATGTCATACGACTAGCACAACCTGAACGCTTAATCACAGCCAAAATCGATTCACTGCGCATAGATTCTTTATTATTTAGGTGATGTGGGAAAAGTAGTTTCTGATTATGGGTAAGCCTTAATGCCTGTAACTCAGCAATCATCATGTCAGTCAACGGTACACAATGTGGAAGACAATTCTTCATCCGCTCTTCCGGAATATCTCATTTGCTTCCTTCTAGATCAAACTCCTCCCATATCGCTTGAAGCAACTCACTTACGCGTACACCCATCAGCATGATCAGCATAATGACATGTTGTGTTTGAGCATCACTTGGGTAAGAACGCACTTTAGCTAAAAATTACGGCATTTCAGAGGCGGGTAACGACGCGAGATTGGTGACTTTTTTGATTTAAGAGCATAGACCAAATCACCTNNAAGAGCGGTAGCCACCATTTGCGATCGCATACTTCATCACTATGCCACAACGCGACAAGGTACGTTTTGCCATGCAAATGACACTCGCTGCCAACAATAAGCTTTAGCTTTCGTGCTAAACAAAGACTATTACCCCAAATCAATTCTAGAAATGGTGTTTGCTATCTAACGTGAGTTAAGTGTAATACAGCAATAAGTATAAATAATTTTAAATATTCCAAGAGTTGATTTTTACTATTATGCGGAATATATTCCTAGTTATGCAAAAAATATGGGAATATAGTCCCAATATAGAGAAAAGTCATGGCAAAAAGAGATCTATACAAAGTATTGTTTCCCAAACAACGTAAGGCATTAACTACTTTTGGAGAGGATCTGTTACTTGCTGTGAAACGTCGTGGGTTGACTAAACAAATGATCTGCGACCGCACAGGCTTTGATAATAAAACAGTAAATAAAGTCTTTGCTGGAGACCCCAGTGTGGCAATCGGTACATACATCAAAGTAATGGCTGTGTTAGGTATGGAAGAAAATTTTGCCAAATTAGCAGCTCATGATGAAGTGGGAATTAAACTACAAAATATTAAATTATTAGAAGGTTCAAAATGACCCGACATATTGTAGATGTTTATGCTTCTTGGATACCCATTAATCCTCCATTGCTTGCAGGACAGTTAATGTTTGCTGAGTCAAGTCGTGGTGGTGCATTTAGTTTTGCTTATGATAAATCATTTTTAGAATCAGAGTATCGTCTACAAATTGATCCGTTTTTAACACTTCATCATGGTGAAGTTTACAATGACATCCCTGAGAAGAATTTCCGCGTATTTCTAGACTCATCCCCTGACCGCTGGGGAAGAATTCTCATGCAACGCCGTGCTGCAATAGAACACCGCCAAGGTTTACGCTCAAAGGCTAGACTCAACGAATTAGACTATTTACTGGGAGTACATGATTCTTTTCGAATGGGCGGTATCCGCTTTAAAACAGCTGAGTCAGATGATTTTTTAGATAACAATATGGAGTTCTCGGCTCCACCTATGACGTCATTGCGTGAACTGGAGCATGCTGCCATCCAAATAGAAAAAGATGAAAATATTGACAGTGAGGAATATTACCAGTGGCTTAAATTATTAATTTCCCCAGGGTCTTCTTTGGGTGGCGCTAGACCTAAAGCCTGTGTGACCGATGAACAAGGTCATCTCTGGATTGCCAAATTTCCCAATCAAAACGATACATTCGATGTGGGGGCGTGGGAATTAGTATGTTATGAATTGGCTCAATTGGCTGGTGTAGAAATGTTTCCGAGTGAAATACATCGATTCTCATCCGAACATCACACTTTCCTAACCAAGAGGTTTGATCGACAAGGAGCTCAACGAATACATTTTTCATCAGCAATGACACAACTACAGTATTATGATGGTGAGCATTCAGAGGGTGCAAGCTATCTTGAAATAGCTGAATTTTTAACAAATCATGGATCACAGACACAAAGTGATCTTGCTCAACTATGGCGTAGAATCATCTTTAATATTGCAATATCCAATACAGATGACCACTTACGAAATCATGGCTTTTTACTGACTAATAAAGGATGGAAGCTATCCCCTGCATACGATCTTAACCCGATTATAGGTAAGCAAGGTTTACATCTAAACATTACAGATACAGCTAATGCGCTTGATTATAGATTAGCATTTGAGGTAATTGACTTCTTTCGCTTATCTCAAGATCAAGCAACTCAAATTTATGATGAAGTATTATTAGCTGTAAAACAGTGGAAAAGCATTGCAAATCGGCTAGGTATCCGTCGTAGTGAGCAGTTAATTAAACAAGAGGCATTTAACGTATAATGGTTGTTACTTCGATAGAATAGAAATCCATGTAAAAATTAAGAACAACAGAATTTTTTGGTCTATCCACCTCTGTAAATTAATTTAGAAGATTTGCCCCTCATTGAATTCAATATTGAAGTTAACTTTTACTACCCCTATTCATGTGGGGGTATAATTGGGGGTAAAAGTAAAAACATGCTATTTAAATTAATATTTATTTCATGTATTTAATTAAAAAATATGATTCCCTCTCTCGCCAAAATTCATTCCGATGTTATCCACTGGAATACCAAAAGGCTTAAACCTAAAGGGTTTAAGCCTTTTTTTACGCCTGTACACTACGGCGCAGTCCAGTAGTATCCCGACATTTTTGTCGGTACTTTTGAGGGTATACCCGGTTCAGGTGAGTGTTATGGACCGCACTTGTGCAAACCGAAACAAGAAATGCAGAAACAATCTGTCGCGTTCTTTTTTGACTTATTTCATGAAATAGCCACCCTTTCTGGCTATAAAAACCTTCAAATGATGCATATGCCAGAAGGGAATAAAAAATCAGCAAAATTATATGGATGGGTCATTTGTGAAATATCACAACAACCGTGGCTGAAACCACGGTCGTGGTTAGCCCGGCTAAAACAGCAGGATAATAGTTTTTAAGGCAGAAGAGTCTGGCTCTGTATAGGGGAAGAAAAATTCCGTTTCGGATTCATCCCAAAATATCCTCATCAAGTATTTTTTTCAAAAACTTAAGCTGTTGATTCTATCTCAAAGGCGTCTGCCCGCGATTCGCCAACATATCAAAAATCAGGTGTCCAAAAATACGTGCCTTAGATGGGTCGGAAAGCAGTTGCATCATCTGCTCTCTGTGCGCTTCATGACTGCCTAGAATGGCATCGTCAATGGCACGG
>DKLL01000083.1 GCA_002455755.1 Acinetobacter sp. UBA6641 | reverse complement strand
TCACCTATACCGGTAGAATTGTTAAAATTACCCCTCGTCCTGGCTACACTCCACGTGAAACCTGTAATAAATGTCCCGCTCCGTATACCAATGATCCAATTCTGGGTATGGAGATCATTAAAGGCTTAAAACATGTAGCGGGAACCAATAACTATGAAAAAGGTCGGGTGATTGATCCTTTAGCCGGAAAAGTTTATGACGCAAAAATCAGAATGAATGCTACAGGTAAACGTTTAACTTTGAGAGCCTACATGGGTGTGTCCACATTAGGACGTAGCCAAACCTGGATTCGACTGGACTAAATTGATACCGATAAAAAAGCCACATGATGTGGCTTTTTTATTTTTGATGGACTGGGTGATTACATCACCGGATTATCAACTTTAAACAGTTGTTTATCTTCCAAACGATAAGCAATCNNACACAGCCACCATCAACATTCTGAATCTGTAGATTAATGGTTTTTCCACGCAAGGCAGCCCAGTGTCCAAAAATCAGTTGGTGGGTTTGGGCTGCTTTTGATTCAAACTCAAACCACGGTTGAAAACCTGCTGGCATTGGCTCATCCAGTGAATCTTTAAAGCTGAATTCCAGTTGCCCTTCCGCATTGGTTAAACGCATACGGGTCAAATAATTGGTAATGCAACGTAAACGTGCATTGCCCTCTAGATCATCGGACCAAAGATCAGGTTCTTTGCCATACATGTCAGTCAGGAAGGCATCCAGCACGCTAAAATCGTCGTGTGCAATCACTGCTTCAATTTCTTTGGCCAAGGCAGCAGTTTGCTCTGCTGACCAAATGCAAGGAATACCGGCATGTGTCAAGATGGTTTGTTCATTCGGAAATAAACATAAAGGCTGTTTACGCAGCCAGTCAATTAAATCATCGCTATCAATAGCATCAATTACATCGCGGGTATTGTCTTTTTCCTTCAGCTCTTTTAAACCACGGGCACACGCCAGCAGGGTTAAATCATGATTGCCCAGTACTGTCGCTGCCACACCACGATCAACCAGTTTTTTTACAAAACGTAGTGTACCAATCGAGTTTTCACCGCGAGCCACCAGATCGCCTGCAAACCAGATAAAATCTTGATCCGGATCGAACTTAATTTCTTTCAACAAAGCTTTTAAGGCTTCGAAGCAGCCCTGAACATCACCAATCACATAATTGTATCGAATATTCGAAGCTGCCACTTAATCCACCATTTGATCTGCTAATGTAACAAATTGAGTCAAAGTTAAAGTTTCTGGACGCGCCATCGGATCCACACCTGCTTTCTCAAAGCCTTCTTCAACCAGCATGCCTTTTAAACTGTTGCGTAAAGTTTTACGACGCTGAGTAAAAACATGGGAAACCAGACGGGCCAAGGCTTTTTCATTTTTTGCCACAATCGGTTTAACAGCGTATGGTTCTAAACGGAATACCGCCGATGTCACTTTAGGCGGTGGATTGAATGAACCAGGCGGTACCTCAAACAGGAAAGTCGGTTTACAGAAATACTGAATCATCACCGACAAACGGCCATATTCTTTGGTATTTGGCGATGCAGTAATACGATCCACCACTTCTTTTTGCAACATGAAGTGCATATCTTTGACTTTGTCACCAAATTCCAAGAGGTGGAACAACAAGGGCGTGGAAATGTTATACGGCAAGTTGCCAACCACACGTAATGGACGACCTTCCTGAAACAGCTGGCTAAAGTCGTATTTCAAAGCATCGGTTTCAACAATGGTTAATCGCTCAGGATGCGGTACACGGCCCGGCAAGCCGGCGGCCAAATCACGGTCCAGCTCGATCACGGTTAATGCATCACATTCACCAATTAAGGGAGAAGTGAGGGCCGCGAGACCTGGACCAATTTCAACAATATTTTCACCTGCACGCGGATTGACTGAACGGACAATTTTGGCAATTACACGTTGGTCATGTAAAAAGTTTTGACCAAAACGCTTACGCGTATGATGCCCTTCATCTTTTGGGTTTAAGGCATTAATTTGATACATAAAAAAGTTCCAACGTGAATTAATGACGTGCCAGATCAAGTGCTAAATCGACAGCAACGTGCAAACTTGAACTTTTTGCCAGTCCAGTGCCTGCAAGGGAGAGTGCTGTGCCATGATCGACAGATGTACGGATAAACGGTAAGCCTAAAGTGATATTGATGGCTTCACCAAATCCTTGAGATTTTAGCACAGGTAAACCCTGATCGTGATACATCGCCAAAACGGCATCGGCATCTTTTAAATTTTCAGGCGTAAATAAAGTATCCGCAGGCAGGCTCAAGCTCATGTTAATGCCTTTTGCACGATAAGTTTCCAATACAGGATTGATCACTTCTATTTCTTCCATTCCCAAATAACCGCCTTCACCGGCATGAGGATTCAGACCACAGACTAAAATATGCGGATGCTCAATTTTAAATTTTGATTTCAAGTCATGAATCAGGATATCAATCACCTGATGCAAACGCTCAGGTGTAATGGCATCCGCGACTGCCCGTAACGGAAGATGCGTTGTTGCTAAAGCGACACGTAAGGTTTTAGTTGCCAGCATCATCACGACACGTGGAACACCAGCAAACTCCTGGTAATACTCGGTATGTCCACTGAAGTGAATCCCCGCCTCATTGATGACGGATTTTTGTACCGGTGCAGTTGCCACTCCGACACTTTTGCCTGTCATCGCATAATCGGCAGAGCGACGCAACTGTTCCAATACATAGGCTGCATTTCGGGCATTGAGTTGACCAAGAATAACCTCGGTGGCTAAGGGTACATGCTCTACATAGAGCTGTCCGGGAGCGCAAGATGCTGACTGGGTTTGGTACTCAATCAATTCCACCTGAACATTTAATTTTTCTGCGCGTTGTTTTAATAAATTAATGTCAGCCAGAACCACAATCGGACGCTCATCAATACGATTGGCCAAACTTAAACAAATATCTGGCCCAATACCTGCAGGTTCACCACTGGTAACATATAAAGGAAGCATGACTGACCTATACAGACTCATTAAGTACGATTATTTTACTGAATCTCACACAGAAATACCGTTTCTTTTAATGATATATTTAGGATGCAGGTGGAAAAAGGCACCAGATAAGTATGCAACAAATAACGCAATATAGGTCAATACAGCAATAACAGATGGGACTGTCGCATAGATCAACAGGCAATCAAGGAATCAAGGAATCAAGGAATCAAGGAATCAAGGAATCAAACGATACAGCGAATAAATAGCAGTAAAAACCAGTAGCATCAATAGCAGTAAGCCCATGGTGCTGCAAGAACAAACACAGTCCACATCGCAGAATTTGGATAAATAATGATAAAATACAATGACATATATAAAATTAGAATGACATGTGCCAGTCGCATTAGCCTGATAAATTGTATCTTGTTAGCTTGGAGATGAATTTTTTATTTTTGCCACAAGTTTCATGAAAAAATTTCTTAACATTTTTATATTTATATAAATTAAGAATTAATATGAAATCATAAAAACCACTAGTTAAATATTAAACAGATGTTTATAATATAGTGCTTGAAATTTTATATTTTCATTGTGATTCTTCTGTCTTTCAGGTAGAATTCGGTCTCCTTTTGTTTGGACAGATTCCACCGTCCAAACCAACTATAATAGGTAGTGGTTTAATGAAAACTCTCAGCGCTAAGCCAGCTGAAGTTCAACACGACTGGTACGTTGTTGATGCTTCTGGCAAAACTTTAGGTCGTCTTGCGACTGAAATCGCTCGTCGTTTACGCGGTAAGCATAAAACTTCTTATACTCCTCACGTTGACACTGGTGATTACATCGTAGTGATCAATGCTGAACAAGTTCAAGTGACTGGTAACAAATCACTTGACAAGAAATATTATCGCCATACTGGTTTCCCTGGTGGTATTCGTGAGACTAATTTCGAGAAATTAGTTGCTCACAAACCAGAAGAAATTTTCCAACGCGCTGTAAAAGGCATGTTGCCAAAAGGTCCTCTTGGTTATGCAATGATCAAAAAAATGAAAGTGTACGCTGGTACTGAGCATCCACATACTGCTCAACAGCCACAAGTTTTGGACATCTAAGGGATACAGCACATGGCTACTAACTATGGTACAGGTCGCCGTAAGACCGCAACTGCACGTGTTTTCCTATCAGCTGGTACTGGTAAACTCGTAATTAACAACCGTTCTTTAGAACAATATTTCGGTCGTGAAACTGCTCGTATGGTTGTTCGTCAACCTTTAGAGCTTTTAGAAGTTACTGAAAAATTTGACCTTTACATCACTGTTGCTGGTGGTGGTATTGGTGGTCAAGCTGGCGCTATCCGTCACGGTATTACTCGTGCCTTGATCGCTGCTGACGAAACTTTAAAACCTGCTCTTCGTCAAGCTGGCTTCGTTACTCGTGATGCTCGTCAGGTTGAACGTAAGAAAGNNCCAGAACGATTTACTCAGATAATAGTTTGCAACACCTATAAAAATAAACAGTAAAGCAATCGCTAGCTTAATCAGCATATTCTTTTCCTCCAGTTGTTTTTTCTTATAATCTATCCTGCTTCAGTCTGATTCACCTTTTATGCTTCGTGCTTTTTAGGTTGAATTTTAGTATCCTATTCTATTCATTTATCATTGCTTCGGATTATGTCAATCGAAAATGCACCTCCACAAGGAATCACGCTTTACAGTCATGCGGATGATTTTCGCTCCCACTGGATACGCTATGTACTTGCAGAGAAGCAAATCAAATATAATCTAATTATTGTAGACGAAGATGATGAAGACCTTGCCAGTCTAAATCCTTATAACCAGCTCCCGATGATGATTGAGAATGAGCTTAAACTCTTCAATAGTGGCATTATTTCCGAATATCTAGACGACCGCTACCGTCAAAACAAACTCTATGCCGATGCTCCAATGCCACGAGCAGAACAACGTCAATATATCTGGCGTTTTGAACAGGACTGGTTAAAACTGGCAGATATCATGCTGCGTCATCCAGATACCCTGAATGAACACGAGAAAGTTAAAGCTCAAAAGCAACTCAGAGATACCTTAATTTCCCTTACGCCTCTTTTTCAGCATTTCCCCTATTTTATGTCTGAAAATTTTACAATTTTAGATTGTATGCTAGCACCTATTTTTATACGGTTAAAGGCGATGGGTATCGAATTGCCTAAACAGCATTGCCGTCCTATTCACTTATATTGTCAACGAATTTTTAGTCGACCTGCATTTGTCAAATCTTTAACGATGCAGGAAAAGAACCGCTACAGCGAATTTTTAGCACATTAATCGAGTACACCCATGTCTGAACAAGAATTGAATCTCACGCCTACCCGACCTTATTTAGCACGCGCTATCTATGAATGGATTTGTGACAATAACCTGACCCCATATTTATTGGTGGATGCGACTCAGCCCAATACCATGGTACCGGAACAATTCATTCAGGATGGCCAGATTGTTTTAAATATNNAGCTGTCCACAAGTTAACGATGAGTAATGATGCAATCACTTTCTCTGCACGTTTTGGAGGTGTCTCACGTGACATCCATGTACCCTTAAATGCTGTGCTGGGTCTTTATGCACGCGAAAATGGACAAGGGTTATTCTTTGATCCAAATGAATATGAAGGTACCCAAATTGCTGAAGATACTTTAAAATCAACTACAACTTCAGAAGAGACTGAACAAGCTAAGAAAAAACCAAGCCTACGGTTATTAGATTAAAATAAAATGGAGCAAGTGAATGGCTTTTGATTTAGTACAATATTTTGCTGAGCAGATTAACACTCAAAAGCCTCAGCTTCTCGAACATTATTCTAGAGAAGATCGGAAAACTCATTTATCAGAAATTAATGCGCTGGTATTAGGTAAACTTATTTCACTTTGGCGCACCGATGATAAAAAAGTTTATCAAGAAATTTCCTCACCAGATGACCTGTTTATTCAAGAGATCGCACGACATCTGACGACATCTTCAAAAAATCAGTCCAGCTTACCTAAAGAAGATTTAGAACAAACGGTTGGCGAAATATTAAGATTACAATTGGCAGAGCTTAAACAACTCAACGATATAGGAAATCTGAATATCAGAGGGTTACGTGAACTGATTTTAGGACAGATTGAACATTTATCTGGTCAGGCTTCCGATTGGGT
>DKLL01000081.1:9569-19099 GCA_002455755.1 Acinetobacter sp. UBA6641 | reverse complement strand
GAAGCGCACAAAGGATACAGATTCTTAAATAAAAATAAAGACAAAATTGACCAATAAATAAAGAAAGCCTATTTCCCCAGATCACTCGTTCTCAAAATGACGACACAGCTTCGATACCCAAAAAATACATGTTGATAAAAAAAGTAAAATGGTTTGAAGAGAGAATTTTATCTTCAAAAAAATAATGTGATATTTATCAAACTATTTTATGAGAAAAGTCAAATCACCTATTTTTTTTAGGGTATTTAAAAAAATATCAAAATACTACTTGCATAAGCTTCACCTAGCCCCTTATATTCAAAGCATAAGGACACGAATCTGCAGACTTAAAGTGTTGCTCGTTCAATGTGGAGGAATTCGTTCCAGACTGATTTGAAGATGCTCAGCGCTGTTTTTAACAGCAAGGTTAAACGTGCCAAGATAAGAAGTTTTGCACAAAAAAAGATTTGATGAATAAAGAGGATGAAATTATATGAACATTGAAATTCGTACCGATAAAAACATCCAAAATAGTGAGCGTTTAATTACTTATGTTCGTGCAGAACTGAATGCTGAATTCCAACGTTATAGCGAACGTATTACCCATTTCTCGGTGCATTTTAGTGATGAAAATGGTGCCAAAGGTGGTGCAGATGACATTCATTGCATGATCGAAGCACGCCCGGCAGGTTTGAAACCGGTGGTGGTGAACCATCATGGTCATAATATCGATACTGCCATCCATGGAGCCATTGACCGCTTAAAACGCAGTTTGGAACATTTATTTGAGAAAATAGATGACCCTCGTGCCGCAGTGCCGGTACTTGCTGAAACTGCAGAAGCCAGTGATGTGGACGATGTAAATGATTAAGCAACATCTTGCTTAAAGAAAAAAGCTCTTCGGAGCTTTTTTTATTGGCTTTTGGTTCGCTATCCTGGACAAGGGGAAATGAATAAAAAATATACTCCTTATACATTTAGCTAAAACAAATGCCAGTTTATTCGGCATAATAGTCAAAAATGATTGAAGAGAATTTTCTCCATGTTAACAGCGCAACAACAAGTCTTTGTACAGGCAATAGAAGAGCTCGATCTTGCTCAGGTGCAACGTCTTTTGGCAGAAGGTCTCGATCCTAATTTTATTGATCTGGAAAAAGGTCCGGCCATTTCTGTCTGGTCTGATGGTCTGTTTCACTGGTGGGAACATATTTGCGAAGCATATGAAGCAGGTTCACCTTTATCGGAACAGGAAAAACAGCATAATCTGGCGGTTCATCTTGAAATTTTAGAAGCGCTTATTCGAGCCAAAGTCAATTTACATTTATGGGATGCCGAAGAACTGTATGGTCCATTATGGGATGCGGCCAGCTCTGCCTGTGTGCCTGCCGTAAAACGTTTGCTGGATGAAAAAGTAGATCCTAATACCAAAGATGAAGATGGCCAGACCATTTTATCTTCGATTAGTGATTTATTCTTTGATTGTGATTTTGATGAAATCAACTGGTCAGAAGCATTGGCTGAAGAAAAGCAGACTTTAGAGTTGCTCCGTAGTCATGGGGCTAAAATGACTAAAGAATTAACATAATCAGTGAGACAACCATGTCAGTCGTAAAAACAGTAAGTTTCATTTTTGCAGCGGGTTTCAGTATCAATGCGATGGCTGCCGATTTTTCTTTTGACCGTCCGGGTGCGGGTATAGGCACGGGTATTACCCCTGTCGGTCAGCTGGCATGGGAACAGGGCTTACCCAGCCTAAGCTATTCAGAAAGCCGAGATGAAAACGGGATTAAAGTTAAAAATACCACTTTAAATGCCGACATGTTGTTGCGTACCGGCTTAGCTCAAGACCTTGAATTACAGTTGGGCTGGCAAGGTCCAACCTGGTCAAAAACCAAAACAGCAGGTCAGTCTGTTGAAGAAGACGGTTTGGGCGATGTCAGCATTGGGGTGAAAAAGGCCATTCATCTGGATGATGAAAAGCTGTCTATGGCCATTTTAGCCGAAGCGATTCTTGCAACCGGTAATGAGGGTTTTAGCAATCAGGATGATATCTACAGTCTCACTTCGGCTGTGGCTTATAATTATAGTGATTTAATTCGTACTTCGATGACCATGCGCTATGAAGCGCAAAACAGCAATTGGGCTGTGACCGCAGTACCAAACATTGAATATAAAATTACCGACAAATTGTCCGGTTTTTCTGAACTGGTGTATCGCAAAGCTGAAAGTCAAGATTATGAATATGCATTAGGTTCCGGACTCATTTATGCGCTGAATGAGCGTGTGCAAATGGATGCCAGTATCGGTGTGGACCTGAATGGCCGAGATAAAAGCTATCAATCAGGTTTGGGTGTGTCCTTCCTATTCTAATGAAAAAAATAGACTGATATGAAAAAGCATTTTCCAGACCTTGGCTGGTGGTTTCATTCTGCTATAAGCGGATTGATGTGCAGTGTGATTTTACTGTGTTCCATGACACTACAGGCGCAGGAGCAACTGCTTGCAGCCGAAGATGCTTTTTCTTTTAGTGTTGAATCCAGCAGCACCCATGAAGCTCAATTGAGCTGGAAAATTCCAGATCGTTATTATTTATATCAGCATAAATTTGAAGTCCGGCAAGGGGCGCGAAAGCTGGCTTTAAATTTGCCGCCAGCAACCGATTTGCATGATGAAAATTATGGACATACCCAGGTTTATTTTCACAATGTCCAATTTACGGTTCCCACCGAAGCCTCCAAAACCTATCAGGTGACGTGGCAGGGCTGTGCCCAGGACCGGATTTGCTATCCACCGCAGAGCATTGAGTTCCAGACCGACATTGATGGCTTGGTGCTGCTACAAAATCAGGCCAGAGCAAGCAAGCGTTTGCTGGATCTTTCAACATCTTCAAACAGTTCTGTAACTGCTCAAAATACGTTGAGTGCTGAACAGAATAGTATCCAGCCGAACAATAAGCCTGTCACACGGGATACTGCACAAGATCAAATGTGGTCGGAAAAACTGGCTGAAAATTCTTTGCTGTATAGTTTATTGCTGTTTTTCGGTTTAGGTATATTACTGGCCTTCACGCCATGTTCCTTGCCGATGCTGCCCATTTTGACCTCACTGATTGTGCGAGACAGTAAAGGGCTGAAAGCCTGGATGATTGCCTTAGTGTTTGTTTGCAGTATGGCTATGGTCTATGCGGTTTTAGGCTTAATTGCTTCATCTGCCGGTTTGAACTTTCAGCGCTGGTTACAGCAGCCTTCCACCCTGATTGCTTTTAGTGCCTTATTTGTTTTATTCGCACTGAATTTATTTGGCTTATTTGAACTTAAATTGCCGCAAGCTTTGGTCAACCGCCTGGATCAGGTCCAGTCCATACAAAAAGGCGGTAGCCTCATTGGCGCGGCTATTATGGGCATGATCTCGGCACTGCTGGTGGGTCCCTGCATGACTGCTCCGCTGGCCGGGGCACTGCTATTTATCTCGCAGAGCCAAAGTCAATGGCAGGGTGCAATCTTGCTGTTCACATTGGGTTTTGGCATGGGAACACCCTTGCTACTGGCCAGTGTATTGGGTTCCAGGGTGCTGCCTAAAGCAGGACTGTGGATGCACCAGATTAAGGTACTGTTTGCCTTTATTATGTTGGCCCTGGCACTATATTTTATTCGTCCGCTCATTTCTGAGGCCTGGCTGCAGTGGGCAGGTTTGGGTCTAGGAATCTGTTTTATTGCTTATATTGTCTTTCGCATTCGACAACAAACGCCGCTTCGGGCTTTATATGTACTGGTCTTGCTCGTGGCGGTTCCCTATTTGGCCTATACTCAATATCAGCACAGCCAGCGGTTTTTTATCGGCCAGAGCAGCACTCAGGCCAGCTGGCATGTGGCAAAAACAGCGGATGAATTTCAGCAGCTATTAAGCCGTGTGCCATCCCGTCAGGCGATTGTGATTGATGTTTATGCAGACTGGTGCGTGGCCTGTCAGCCGATTGAACATCGGGTGTTAAAATCGGCTCAGGTGCAACAAGCCCTTGCGCCGTATTTTCTGATTAAACTGGATTTGAGTGATTATGATGCAACGCATCAGGCTTTATTGAATCAATGGGATATTTTAGGGCCGCCTACCTATTTATTCTTAGATACCACGCAACGGGAAATTCGTGGTTTACGTCTAACCGGTGCTTTTAGTGAGACTGAATTACTGAAACAGCTTGATCTGTTTCAACAGCAGATAGGACCATAATGTGATGTATCAGCTCTATATTGCCAATAAAAATTATTCCAGCTGGTCCATGCGCCCCTGGTTAGTGCTCAAAGCATTTAATTTGCCGTTTGAAGAAATCCTGCTTCCCTTTCCGCGAGAACGCAATACCGGTACATTCAAGCAGGATGTATTGGCCATTAACCCCAACGGGAAAGTTCCGGTATTGCTCGATCATGACTTGATGCTATGGGATTCGCTGGCGATTTGTGAATATCTTGCCGAACGGCATCCCGAACAGCATTTGTGGCCGCAAGAGTTTAAACAGCGGGCACCGGCGCGCTGTATTGCGGCGGAAATGCATAGTGGATTTGCCGGTTTGCGCAATGCCTGTGGTATGAATATTCGGGTCCATTTAGCCGATATTGGCCAGCGTTTATGGCAGGATGATGCAGCACTGCGTGACGATGTGGCGCGTATCGAGCAGATCTGGTCGCAACGTCCAGATGTGAACGGTTTTTTATGTGGTGACTTTTCAATTGCCGATGCATTTTATGCTCCGGTCGTAACCCGGCTGATGACTTATGCCTTACCTGTGAGTGAATCTGCACAGCAATATATGCAGACCCTGTTGCAGTATCCTGCCATGAAACTGTGGATTGAAGGCGCATTGAAAGAAGCTATGTGGGTGAATTATTTAGAGTCATATCAACAGCAGCCGCTTTAGCAGGACTTGGGTTCAGTAAAGAACTCTTCCTGATAGCATTTGACCTGATTGCGTCCGCAAGCTTTGGCAACATACAGTGCTTTGTCCGCCTGGCTTAACAGTTGTTGTGGCGTCAGTATAATGCTGGATAGCGCAATACCAAAACTTGCGGTGATCGGAATGATTTCTCCCGAATCGCTATATAGCGCAATTTGTTGAATTGCCTGGCGACAACGTTCGGCAATACTTTGCGCCTGTTCTAAAGAAGACTGATTTAAAATCAGAATAAATTCTTCTCCGCCAAAACGGCCGACTACATCACTATCACGTATAATCTGTGACAGGACTTGACTGACCTGAATTAGCGCTTCATCGCCTTTATCGTGCCCGTACTGGTCATTAATGCGCTTAAAATGATCCAGATCGATTAAAACCAGTGCATAAGACTGACTTGGTTTACGTTCCAGCTTTTCCAGGCAGTAATTAATGCTGCGACGGTTCAGTGCATTGGTTAACGGATCCACCTGACTTAAATGTTGAATCAACTTTTCTCGGTGACGCCACTGACTCAGTAAAATTTCAAATAAAATAAGGCAGGTAATTAAGATCGGTACGATGAAATACATCATGCTCAGAACCCAAAACATATTTTGGTAGGGCATGGTCTGTAGGTAAAACAACGGACTGTAGCTGATTTGACCTTGCACACTTAAATATCCGCAGACCAATAAAAATAATGTGGCCGGGATGAGGGCACAATAAACGATTTTACGCTTAAACAGCACCAAGCCTACAGTGAGCAGACACATATAAGTGATCATGGTGGCAGGACTGAGCACGCCGACCACATAACCATCACGACAGAGTGAAATAACTAACGTACCTACAGATATATAGGGGAGACATTGCTTTACCCAGGCTGATTTACGCCAGATCGAACATGCGTAAATCAGCCCAATAAAGAGGGTCAACATCAGGATATTCATTTTTAGCTGTAGTTTGAGCAAGGGTAAATTTACCCAGGGCCAGAATTCAGGCGATAAAAGTACAAATACTTTCCAGATAATCCAGATCATATGCACCGACCTTCCTAAAATCAGCATCAAAATGCATTTATTCAGGACACTCCAGTTCATTACGCCCCCATTTTCTAACAGGTATTTCGTAATTTTTTCTTTGAACGTGAAGGGGGTATTCGGTGAAAAGATTGGCTTCATTCGATAGATGTAATCCCTAATTGTTTAAATTTTGAATTAATGTGAGTTAAGTAGATTTATTTTTAATAATTCACAACATAGCACGTTTTTTCAGGAATGGTAATGGCTGTATTTTGTACTTTTGGGTGAAAATCTACTCAGCCTGTATCGTGGTTGTTTTAAAAATGGAACGGTGTGTCATATATAAGTACATTATTCTAATTTTTGTGGTCGATTAAAATGCCTGCATTGAATAAATAAAGATTAAGGTCACAGGCATGAAAGTTTTACATATCGATTCCAGTATTTTAGGAGAGGCTTCTGTTTCACGTCAGTTGAGTCAGGCCATTGTCACTCAATTGCAAGCCAAGCATGCAGATGCAAGCGTCGAATATCTAGATTTAGCAAAACAGCCCATTCCACATTTAACCGCTGAAATTTTGATGGGGCAAGATGCTGAACAGGCAGCCTTAGGCGAAAAAATTATTCAGCAGTATCTGGATGCTGACGTGGTTGTGGTGGGTGCGGCAATGTATAACTTTGGCTTGCCTTCTACGCTTAAAGCCTGGATTGACCGTATTAGTGTGGCGGGTAAAACTTTTATATATACTGAAAATGGCCCTGTTGGTTTGGCTGGCGAGAAAAAAGCTTATATCGCCAGCAGTCGTGGCGGTGTATATGGTGAAAATAGCCCGGCAGATTTTCAGGAAGGTTTTTTGAAAACTGTATTTAACTTCACCGGGGTGAATGATGTCGAAATTATTCGTGCAGAAGGTGTCAATATGGGTGCAGAGTCAAAAGACCAGGCGATTGCCAGCGCTTTAGCTCAGGTACAAAGCCTGTAATTTGAAATCGTGCACACTATGATTCCACTCAGGTCAGCTTCGGCTGACCTTTTTTATGGAATATATTTGATCGCTATATAAATCTAGGTTTGATCCAATGCATGGGCAAACTCGGCCAGATCTGCCATGGCCTGCTTGGCTTCATCAAACCAGGGGTAGAACATCTGAAAATTGTGCCACATGCCAGTATAGAGTTTAAAGGTCACTTCCACATTGGCCTGTTCGGCTTTTTCCTTAAAACGCTGTGCATCATCCAGCAAAATTTCTTTTGATCCTACTTGTACCAGTGTCGGAGGTAAGCCGGTTAAATCTGCAAACAGCGGGGAAATGGAAGGATGGGATGTATCCATCGATTTCGGGACGTAATAGTCAATCCCTGTCTCTAAGGTTTCAATGGACAGTAAGGCATCATGTTTCTGGTTGTAGCGTAAGGATTCACTGGTCAGGGTTAAATCCAAAAAGGGTGACAGCAGCATCAGGCCACTGACCTGCGGAAGCTGTTCATCACGAATTTTAAGCGCTAAAGCTAAAGCGAGGTTAGCACCGCAGGAGTCACCGGACAAAATAATATCCTTGGCTTGTATGCCCTGAACCAGCAGAGTATTGTAGATATCAAACAATGCATCCAGCGCTTCAGGAAAAGGCTGTTCTGGCGCCAGAGGATAATTTACATGCAGCGCTTGCATTTGGGTACGCGCCACCATGTCAGAGACAAATGCCCGATGGGTATTTAAAGATCCTAAAAAGAATGCACCGCCGTGAATATGTAAAATCAGCTGGGTGGCGTCATTCTGAGGTTTGATTTCTTCGGCACGTAAACCGGCAAGACGGATTGGGCGAATATTAACATTCTTATTCTGCGGAAATAGCCGACACATTTGTTCAATGGCAAAACGCGCTGAATTCGGGGGTAAATTAAATTGGCTCGGTAGACGAACGGTGGTTTTTAAAAAACTTTCTGTAATTAATTGTTTCCATAACGGACTTATCTTCATGTTTTTTCCATCTTGTTCTATCTTTTGGGGGATAACTGGATATTTACCAATTCAAGTTACAAGATTACACTAAACGGTCACACGGAAAAATTGCAAATATGTTGCGACTTTTTAATACTAAGGCCGTCTACACTAGACTAGGAACCGAAAAAAAATGAAAAAAATTGCTCTTGCATTAGGATTGCTCGGATTAACAGCTTTGGCGAATGCTGCTGATCCTTTAAATGGAACTGTTTGGAAAACGATTGACGATAAAACAAAACAACCCAAAGCAATCGTAAAATTTACTGAACAAAAAAATGGCACATTGTCTGCCAGTATTCAGAAAGTTTTGACACCGGGCGAAGAACAGGCATGTCAAAAATGTGAAGGTCCATATCACAATAAATCTTTAAAAGGTTTAAAGATTGTTCATGGCCTTAAAAATGTCGGTGGCACAAATTACGATGAAGGCACCATTCTTGACCCTTCTTCAGGCAAAACTTACAAGCTCAAAGGTCAACTGGCAAATGGCGGTAAAACGCTCGAATTACGCGGTTTTATTGGTGTATCCGTTTTAGGTCGTAACCAGACCTGGATTCGCGCAAACTAAGTTCGCTGAGTCAAATCGGTTAAACGAAAAAGCCTGCTCAATTGTCAGGCTTTTTTATTGTTGCTGGTGCAGGGCTTACTTTAATGCCCGATACGCTTCTTCATCAAAGCCTACAATATAACCTGAAGCAGTTTCAAGCACTGGACGTTTGATTAAGCTGTTATGGTGGGTGAGCGCTTCAATGAGATTATATTCACTGGCCAAAGCCGTTTGTTGTTCCGCTTCGCTGAATTTGCGCCAGGTAGTGCCTTTTTTATTCAGGATAACGTCCTGACCTTTGGCATCCAGCCAGGTTTTTACCGTTTCAGCTGCAATGCCTTGTTTCTTGTAGTCGTGAAACTCGTAGGCAAGACCAAGTTCATTAAGCAAGTCAAAGGCCTTTTTCATTGAATTACAGTTTTTGATNNGAGATTTGCCAATATAGTGGCATAAAGAAAAATAATTTAATTTTTAAGTTTGTTATAGTGGCTATAAAAAATGGGATAGCTCAAATAGAGAAAACCCGCATTTAATCATCCTGATCATGCGGGTCTCATTTCAACGTCCATTGTCACATCCTTGCAAAATAAGCTACCGAAGCGGTTTATTTTGTTTCATCCTACGGCGTCCTGTCCTTTTGCTGTCTTCCTGACATATCCTTGTGCCGTGTGAGTATAATGCGCTTAAAACAGTTGTATAAAAATACACAAACGCGTCAAGAGGTGTAAGATTTTAGAGGGTTTTAAGTGAACAAATGTTCACTCAAATTGAGGTTATTGTTTAGATTTTATAATCAATAATGACCGGTGCGTGGTCGCTAAACCAGTGGTCTTTATATACCCAGGCATTGACTGTGCGTGCTTTCCAGTCCGGTGAGCAGGCCTGATAATCAATGCGCCAACCGACGTTTTTGGCACGGGCTTGGCCTCGGTTTGACCACCATGAATAAAGTTCGGCTTCTTTACGTACTTCACGGAAAGTATCGACATAACCCAAATCATCATAAATATGGTCGAGCCAGGCACGTTCGTGCGGTAAACAGCCTGAAGATTT
>DKLL01000081.1:0-9490 GCA_002455755.1 Acinetobacter sp. UBA6641 | reverse complement strand
ACGCCATTGTTTTAGAATGTCTTGATATTGATCTAAAAAGTGATCTTTACGCGCTTGCGCTTCTTCGCCCGATGAACCTGAGGGTAAATACAGTGAACAAATGTATACAGGCTTGTCCAAACCGAGATCGAACTCCGCACTAATAAAACGGCCCTGAGAATCTGCCAGTTCAAAACCCAAGCCATCTTTGACCGAAACAAAAGGCAGACGGCTATAAATGGCGGTACCGGCATAGCCTGCACGTTCTGCCGGGAACAGATGGGTGTACCAACCTTCAGGTCTAAATTTTTCAGTCCACTGCGCATGGGTGATCCTGCTTTCCTGCATACAAATGACGTCGGCATCTGANNTTGGAGCACCTCATGACGTCGCAAGCGACTTTTAACCCTCAAGCTTTTATCGAACTTGCCTTATCACGCGGTGTGCTTAAATTTGGTGAGTTTACTTTAAAATCGGGTCGTGTGAGTCCTTATTTTTTTAATGCAGGTTTACTCAATGACGGCGAAGCATTAACGCTATTGGCTTCAGGTTATGCAGAAAAATTAACTACATGTGACAAGGTAGACGTGATTTTTGGCCCCGCATATAAAGGGATTCCATTTGTTGCCGCCACTGCGGTAGCATTGTCACAAAATCATGGGGTAAGTGTGCCTTGGGGCTTTAACCGTAAAGAAGCCAAAGATCATGGTGAGGGCGGTGTACTGGTTGGTGCTTCAGTAGAAGGTAAAAAAGTCTGGATTATTGATGATGTGATTACTGCCGGCACTGCGATTCGTGAAGTAGTAACGATTCTTAAAAATGCCGGTGCGCAAATTGCCGGTGTATTGGTGGCGCTTGACCGTCAGGAAAAAGGTCAAGGCGAATTGTCTGCAATTCAGGAAGTGCAAAAAGAACTTGAAATTCCAGTTCATGCGTTAATAACCATGAAAGATTTAATGGATTTCCTGGATGCAAAAGGCGACAAAGAAGCTTTAGCGAAAATGGAAGCGTATCGTGTGAGATATGGTATCTAATGGATCGATGCTTAAAAAAGGAAGCCATATGCTTCCTTTTTTTATCACTTTTAAACGTTGATAAGATTGCTAAAACAATCGCATGAAAAGCTCTTCATAATTTGGACAAGTCTTTACCTATATTGCTCATATGTCTATTTAGCGCGAAGACTGAAAAGATTTAATAGGAGATTAGTCTTTTACTTAGGCTCCAGATACGGAGCGATCTTTTAAATTTTTTGCGACTCAGCTAACTCAATTTTTCAGAGTGAAAATTAGGCTTTAAATTGATTTTATATAAAAATATCTAATAAATTCATGCCAATTTAATAAATTATATAAAATGCATGTTGTAATTGATTAATAATGGATTATTTTTCATTCATTTTTAAAAAAAGTTAAAGTTTTATACTCTAAAAGTATAAATTTTTTATGGTTAAAAATTATTAAATTAAACAATATTTTATTTTTACTAATAAATATAAAAAATTTATAAGCTAAATTTAAATTGATTTTGATAGATTGAAAAATACAGAAAATAGAGGATTCTTCCTAAATAAACGAATGCTAGTTACGTCACATTTTTAAACATTTGTAGAAATAAAATGGTATTTTTTGTGATAGATCATTAAACCATTAAAGTGATTTAATCGGCTTGCAGAATAAAAATAGATAAATATAAAAGGGAACTGCATTAAACTTTGGCTCACTAATTCTTTTTATAAAAATAGGCTCACAGAAGCAAAAAAGAATTAGAGAGTTAATATTAACTCAGATTGAATAGAAAGTATGAATACTAGATATTGAATGGTTAAAAATGTAATCAAAAAGTAAAGAAGCTAAAATAGAATATGTTTTAAAATTTTTTTAATGAGTTTGATAGATTGGAAGAGGTGAGGTTGTGGCAAAAAAGTACAATAAGTTTTTATCTGGATCTGCGGATTTTAATTTAGAAAATTCTCTATATCACTGGATTACTCAAGTCCATGCTCAATATATACAAAACGTTGATCATGCATTAAAGAAATATGGTTTAGATAATTCACGCCGTCGTATCTTGCTGGCATTAAAATCCAAAAATAAGGCGAGCGTATCTGATCTCTCGGAGATGCTGATTTCTAAAATGTCGACCACCACCAAAGTGGTCTATCGTTTAAGAGATGAAGGATTAGTGAATACTTATTGTTGTGAAGATGATGCCCGAATTACCCGAGTATCATTAACAGATAAAGGACAACAAAAGATTCAGAAAATTAATGATCTCAGCCTGATTGTTTTAGAACAATCCTTTGATGGTTTAACACCGCTACAACTTGAGAAAATGCTAGATAATCTTAAACATATTTTTAAAAATCTTGCGCCTTAGAACAAGTTAAAACAAATAGCTATTTAAATAAAATGTTCATAGATTTTTTATGTTAAAATANNAATATAAAAAAAATGATAAGAAATTCTCTATCCAACAACTGAGAAAGCAAAATAAATGAAATCAAATTATTTCATCACATTTCTTGCATTCCAACATCACACCTAATTTTTCTTTCCGTCCTTCTTCAGTCATCACCCAAGGACGGTTTTGCCACGGCGGATTATGCCGAACATGTTGTGTATGACCACAGGCTAAATCTGCAACCCAGTCCTTTTCCTCATCCAAATGAAAACCAATAATTGCCTGTTGCATCAACTGCTCCTGAAACCGCTTTGTACAATCGCATAAAAGCTTTACCAAAATTGAGAAAAAAGAAAGGTTAATCTCCGCTATACTTTTCTCAAGTTAAAAATACCTGAGCAGATCGATATGCGCGTACTTGTTGTGATGGATCCCATCGAAAATGTAAACCTGAAAAAAGATTCCTCTATGGCCATGCTGTGGGCTGCCAGTCGCCGTGGACATGAACTGGGTTACGCATTACAGCAAGATTTATATATAGAGCAAGGTAAAGCCTTTGGCTTAATTTCACCGCTTAAAGTATTTGAAGACTATACCCATTATTATGAACTGGGTGAAAAGAAAAAAGAATCTATCGCAGCCTATGACGTGGTATTGATGCGTAAAGATCCTCCCTTCGATATGAACTTTGTGTATACCACCTATATTCTGGAACAGGCTGAACGTGAAGGGGCGTGGATTATCAACAAGCCGCAAAGCCTGCGTGACTGTAATGAAAAACTGTTTGCGACCCAGTTCCCCGAGCTTCAGGTACCGACTTTGGTGACTTCACAAGACAGCCTGATTCGCGAGTTCCTGAAAGAACATGTGGATGTGATTGTAAAACCGCTGGATGGTATGGGCGGTACCGGCATTTTTCGTTTATATCAAGATGGCATCAATATTGGATCGACCATTGAAATGCTGACCAGTAACGGCACGCGCCCGATTATGGCACAGCGTTATATCCCGGAAATTGTAGAAGGGGATAAACGTATTTTGATGATTAATGGCGAACCTGTACCTTACTGCCTGGCACGTATCCCGCAAAATGGCGAAGTAAGAGGCAACCTGGCGGCAGGTGGTTTAGGGCAAGCCCGTCCCTTAAGTGAAAATGATAAAGCCATTGCTGCAAAAGTGGGTCCTTACTTACGTGAAAAAGGCCTGATTTTTGTGGGTCTGGATGTGATTGGTAATTACGTGACTGAAATTAATGTCACCAGTCCAACCTGTATCCGTGAAATTGATGACCAGTTTGGAACCTCAATTGCTGACGATTTATTTAATGTCCTGGAAGTAGGTTTAACAGCCTAAGTTCTATTTTTATAAATCAGAGCTCCAGAATTGGAGCTTTTTTTATTTTATGGGTTCCTTGGGAGGTTTTTACTAGCGGTAGACAGGCTAAAATTCATTGGCTATTAAAAAACAGGTCGCAAAACTGCATAAAAACGCATATTTTTGCTCGATTATTAATAAAACTAGTTTAAACTTTAAAATCAGAAGAAAAAAACAATGAAACGCATGTTGAAAAAAAGTAAATAACCTTTCACGGTTATACGTTTGTGATTACAATTGTTGGCTTAAAATTAAATTTCGTTATCCCTATTTTAGCATTGAAGAATTAGACTGTGACCCAAGCAACGCAAACAAAGCCGAAACATGTGATGATGATGGCTGCCGGAACTGGCGGGCATGTTTTTCCAGCACTTGCTGTTGCCAAGGAATTACAGCAGCAAGGGATTCAGGTGTCCTGGCTGGCAACGCCAGCAGGCATGGAAAACCGCTTATTAAAAAATCACGATATTCCAATTTACCAGATTGATATTCAGGGTGTGCGTGGAAACGGTGCTGTGCGTAAATTATTGGCACCGTTTAAGATTTTAAAAGCCACCTTAAGCGCCATGCGCTATATGAAACGGCTTAAGGTCGATGCTGTGGCCGGTTTTGGCGGTTATGTGGCGGGTCCTGGTGGTTTGGCGGCTCGTGCCTTGGGTATTCCCGTGATTATTCACGAACAAAATGCCATTGCCGGTTTCACCAACACACAGTTATCGCGTATTGCTAAAAAAGTGTGTCAGGCATTTCCCGACACTTTTCCGGAAAGTGCAAAAATTGTGACCACAGGCAATCCGGTACGTAAAGAAATTACTGAAATTTTAAGTCCGTCCTGGCGCTATCAGGAACGTGAAAAAGCTGGTTCACCGCTACGTATATTGATTGTTGGGGGTTCTTTGGGTGCGCAAGCACTGAATGAGCGTGTACCTGAAGCATTAAAACAGCTGAATGTACCGTTGAATGTTTATCATCAATGTGGTCAAAATCATGCCGATGCAACCCAGGCACGCTATGCAGATAAACCGGCATCGTTAAAGGTTGAAGTACAGCCCTTTATTGAAGATATGGCCAAAGCCTATTCTGATGCAGATTTAATTATCTGTCGTGCCGGAGCTTTAACCGTCACTGAAATTGCAACCGCAGGTGTAGCAGCCGTTTTTGTGCCGCTACCAAGTGCAGTAGATGATCACCAAACCGCAAATGCCAGATTTTTAGCCAATAGCGGCGCTGCAAAAATTTGTCCACAAGACACCTTAACACCAGACAGTTTAAAAGAACTTTTAGCCCCGTTGATGAATCGCCAACTGTTATCCGAAATGGCAGTCAAGGCGCGTCAACAGGCTCAACCGGATGCAACCCGACACGTGGTTCGTTTAATTCAAGAATTGTAAATTAGAGTTATATATGTCTCCATCTACTCCTGCTGACCAAGCAAAAAAATTAATCAAAGTGCCTGAAATGCGCCGTATCAAACACATTCATTTTGTGGGGATCGGTGGTGCAGGGATGTGTGGCATTGCAGAAGTATTGAAGAACCAGGGTTATCAAGTGTCTGGTTCAGACATTAAAGCATCTAAAACGACTGCGCAACTCGAAGAAAATGGCATCAAGGTTTATATCGGCCATGCGGCAGAAAATATTAAAGATGCCAATGTACTGGTGGTTTCAACAGCGATTGATCCGGAAAATCCGGAAATCAAGGCTGCCATCGAAAGCCGTATTCCGGTGGTACGTCGTGCGGAAATGCTGGGTGAACTGATGCGCTACCGTCACGGTATTGCTGTTGCCGGTACGCATGGTAAAACCACGACCACCAGTTTAGTCACTTGTATGCTGGCGGAAGAAAACCTGGATCCTACCTATGTGATTGGTNNGGCCTATGTGATCGGTGGCTTGCTGAACCGCCCCGGTGTGAAGGCTGCACTGGGTGCGAGCCGTTACATCGTGGCTGAAGCGGATGAATCAGATGCATCCTTCTTGCATCTGCAACCCATGGCCACCATTGTGACCAACATCGATGCGGATCATATGGATACTTATGGCGGTAGCTTTGATGTCCTGAAAGATACCTTTGTGCAGTTCCTGCAAAAACTTCCATTCTACGGCTTGGCTGTGGTCTGCGGTGATGATGCCAACATCCGTGAAATCATGCCGCGTATTGGCCGACCACTTTTAACCTACGGTTTTAACGAAGACAATGACATCCGTGCTGTCGATGTAGATCAGGACGGTATGCGTACTCACTTTACCGTGCTGCGTAAAAACCGTGAACCGCTTCGTGTGACCGTAAACCAGCCGGGTTTGCACAATGTATTGAATGCCTTGGCAGCAATTGGTATCGCAACCGATGAAGGCGTTTCTGACGGCGCGATCTGCCGTGCATTAGAAGGTTTTAGCGGTGTAGGCCGCCGCTTCCAGGTACAAGGCGAATTTGAAGTTGCCGATGGTAATATCAAATTGGTGGATGACTACGGTCATCATCCCAAGGAAGTTGAAGCGACCATTAAAGCTGCGCGTCAGAGCCATCCGGACCGTCGTCTGGTGATGATGTTTCAGCCGCACCGCTTTAGCCGTACCCGTGACTGTTTTGATGACTTCGTCGATGTATTGTCACAAGTAGACCAATTGTTGTTGCTGGAAGTGTATCCTGCAGGCGAAAAACCGATTGTTGGGGCAGATAGCCGTAGCCTGGCGCGTAGCATCCGTTTACGGGGCGATGTCGAGCCGATTTTGATTGATCCTGTAGAAGGCAATTTACAAAATGCGGTGCAAAAAGTATTGCAAGCAAATGACTTGTTATTAACGCAAGGCGCAGGTAATGTGGGTGCTATCTCGATTGAGCTTGCACAAAATAAATTGTATTTAAAATAATCACTTTTTGTGATTTTGAATGTGATCGTTCAGTTATAAAGTTTAAGGATATAAACGTGGCAAATGCTTCAAAATTCGGCAAAGTTGCCGTATTGCTTGGTGGGAAATCAGCTGAGCGCGAGGTTTCTCTAGATAGTGGTAAAGCTGTGCTTGAAGCATTGGTACGCTCGGGGGTGAATGCCGAAGCTTTTGACCCGCAAGAGCGTAGTGTGACTGAGCTGGTCAACNNGGTGTGCAAGGTTCGGCTATTGGTATGGACAAGGTGAAAACCAAGCAGGTATGGCAAGGTTCAGAACTGCCAACCGCACCTTACCGTATTGTGACTAAAGTTTCCGATCTTGACGCGATTGTGGAGAGCATTGGCCTGCCATTCATTATCAAGCCGGTACATGAAGGCTCAAGTATTGGCATGAGCAAAGTTGAGCGTAAAGAAGACTTTGCTGAAGCGATTGCTAAAGCAACTGAACATGATGCCGTGGTGATGGCAGAAAAATGGATTAGCGGTCGTGAATTTACCATTGTGATTTTAAATGGTGAAGCCTTGCCGGTCATTCGCCTGGAACCGCCAAAAGACGTGGCATTTTACGATTATGAAGCCAAGTATAACCGCAATGATGTGCAGTACGGNNGGGGCCGTATTGATGCCATGCAGGATGAACAGGGTAACTTCTGGTTATTGGAAGTGAATACTGTTCCAGGCATGACCAGTCATTCACTCGTACCAAAAGCTGCCAAAGCTGTTGGCTATAGTTTTGAGGAATTGTGTGTGGCTATTTTAGAACAAACTTTAACGGCTGCGGCTCACTAAACTATGGCTCAACTCCCTGCTTCAATGCGTCGTAAACGAGCAGCAATTACCTCCATCCATGATAAGCCACCTACACGTAAGGAAAAGCTTACGAATCTGGGTGGCTGGCTATTGATGCTGGTTGCACTTGCCGTATTGGCTGTGGGAGTATATGGTTTGTATGGTGTCATGACGGATGCCCAGGTGGCCAAACTGAGTGTGGTGGGTACACGTTCAGAGGCTGAAAATCGCCAGGTCATGACCCATGTTGCACCCAAGGTGACAGAAAATTATTTTACTTCTGATCTGGAACAAATCCGCGATCAGGCTTTACAGTTGTCTTGGGTGGATCGCGTGGTGGTCTCACGTGCATGGCCGAATTCAATTCGTGTGCGAGTGATGCCTCGTCATGCCATTGCCCGCTGGGGAACCGGGCGGCTGTTGAGTGACAGTGGCGATATTTTTGCAGAAGTGGTGCCGCAAAATAACCAGAAATTACCCTTGCTGCATGGTCCTGCTTCTCAGTCAAAAATGATGATGCGGCGCTACAATGAAATTAACCAGTTATTCCTGCCGGTCAACATTCGTTTAAAAGAATTATATTTAACAGAACGTATGACCTGGTTCATGCAGTTTGATTCCGGTCTGCGCATTATTGTCGATCAGGATCAGACTATGGGCAAACTTCAACGTCTGAGTCATCTGGCACAAAGTGATTTAAAGCCGGTGTGGGCTAAAATTTCGTCAGTGGACTTGCGTTATAGAAACGGATTGGCCATACAATGGAAGAATGCTGCACCCCCAAATATTGTAAATGGTCATTTTGTTGTAACGATTGATGACACAAGCATTGCAGATGCAAGAATGGTAAAGCCATAATTGGGCGGCTTTATATAAAATAGAGGCTTAAGGCCATAAATTAACTAAACACGTAATGGTAGTAGTAGATAATGAATGAAGCTGTTCCCTCGGTTGTTGCGATTGACATTGGGACACACAAAGTTTCAGTTTTGATTGGTAAGGTACATGCGCCAGACAATATCCAAGTGATTGGAATGGCAACCGCTCGTAACCGAGGCATGAATAAAGGGAAAATTGTAAGTCTCGACAAGGTCATCACGGCAATTAAAAATGCCGTACAAGAAGCAGAAGATATGGCTGAATGTCGGGTGCATTCCGCTTGGATTTCAATCCCAAGTGCAGAATTAAAAAGCTTTTATGCCTCAGGGCGTACACCGATTGAAAATAGCGACCACACAATTACAACAAGCGAAGTGGTTCGTGCCCTCGAGTTGGCCAAAGCCAGTCATTTGACCTCAGACCATTATTTGGTGAGTGCTGTGCCTTTAGGTTTTGAACTGGACGATTCTGCTGAATGGGTACAAAATCCGATTCGCATGTCTGCACATAGCATGATCGGGCATTATCAGCTAATGATGTTGCCGATCAGCACCATGCAGAATCTGGATCGTGCGCTGAAAGGGGCCAATATTGGCGTTGAAAAAATGGTGGTTTCCTGTTTGGCCACTGCTGAAGCCAGTTTGTTGAAAGATGAAAAAGAATATGGTGTATGCTTGGTCGATATTGGTGCCGGTACCACCAATATTGCTGTTTATCTAGACGGTCGCCTGGCATTGACACATACCGTGCAGCGCGGAGGTGAACATGTCACCCGTGATATCGCTGCGGTATTGCAAACCACAACTGAAGAAGCTGAACGCTTGAAGCTGTTATATGGTTGTGTTGACCTGAAAGTGGTCAAACCAGACCATATGATTCAATTTCAGGGGATTGATGGTCCACAAACCATCAGCCGTATTGAACTGGCAGAAATCATTATTGCACGTTATGAAGAAATTCTGAGCCAGGTTCATCAAGAGTTACAGCGTAATGGAGCCATTCATGGTTTGTATCATGGCGTGGTTCTGACTGGTGATGCCAGTCAAATTGAAGGCATGGTGAATTTGGCACGTCATATGTTGGGTGTGTCGGCACATTTAGGCAATCCGCCAGTACAGGTGCATGCTGATGAACAGCACCAGGCCGCTTTACGTCGTTCACAATATGCGACGGCTG
>DKLL01000269.1 GCA_002455755.1 Acinetobacter sp. UBA6641 | reverse complement strand
GAATTGCTAGAAAGTCGCTTACTTGAATTGGAAAAATATCAAGCTATTGTAGATGTCGTGAAATATATAGATTCTGAGAAGAAAAAATGTGCTGCTGAGATAGAAAATGATAAAGCTGTATGGCAGAAAGAATATCAATCTAATTTAAAATCACATGAAGCTTACAAGCGCACTATTGTGGCTGAGGCAGAAGCTTTTAAGACCAAAATTAAAGAAAAAATTAAAACAGTAGAAATTTTCTTAGAAAAACATGCTCAAAAAACTATGTCTAACACAGAGCAACAAGCACAGAAAATACTTGGTGATTATTACAATTTAGCTCAGAAAACTATGGAATTGAGTAAAACCAATAAGGCGCTTGAGAATAAAATTCAGGGTTACAATGATGAATATCTATTACCTAATCAAGCAATACTTGATGATCTTATAGAGGGATATGAGTATTTAGATGCAGCTCAAAGATTAAAAACAATTAAATCTGAGATTAAAACAGCCATTAAACACGGAGTCGTTGCTGAATGTGATTATGTTGAAGATATTAGAAAAACAACAGCTATCGCATTCATAACAAATTCATTTAATAGTAAAGCGGATGTTCATGTATCACGTTTACGACATGATAATGTTGGTAAATTAATTGAGGCATTAAAAGATGATTATTTACTTTTAAATAATTATGGACAAGCTTTTAGAAATGCCAGAATCAATCCATCTTATTTAGCACTAAGGATTGAGGAGCTAAAATGGGCAGCATTAGTTCTAGAATTCAAAGAAAGAGAACGTGAAGAGCAGAGAGAGATTCGTGAGCAAATTCGTGAAGAGGAAAAAGCAAGAAAAGAATATGAACGCGCAATAAAAGAGGCAAGTAAAGAAGAAGATATATTGAAGAAGGCTTATGAAAAAGCACGAAAGGAGTTCGAACAAGCAACAGATGATCAAAAATCTAAATATGATCAAAAAATGAATGAATTAATGCTTAAACTTCATGAAGCGGAGGAAAGAAATCAGCGTGCTTTATCAATGGCCCAGCAAACAAGAGCAGGGCACGTGTATGTTATTTCGAATATTGGGTCATTTGGAGATGATGTCTTAAAACTTGGAATGACTAGACGTTTGGAGCCAATGGATCGTATTAGGGAGCTGGGAGATGCATCAGTGCCATTTACATTTGATGTTCATGCAATGATTTATAGTGAAGATGCTCCAACTCTAGAGAAAAAGCTTCATCATCATTTTAATCATGAACGCGTTAATAAGGTTAATTATAAAAAAGAATTTTTCAGAACTTCCTTAACAGATGTGAAGAGCTACCTTGAGGAATTAGGTATACAAGCCAAATTTACTCTAAAAGCTGAAGCCTTACAGTATAGAGAATCTTTAAAAATTGAACTTATGCCAGATGAAGAACAACGGGAATTGGAAGATGCTATTGAAAAAATGGAATTAAAGCAGAAAGATTATGTTTTAGTTGAAGATGAAGACTAATCAAAAAGGCCAGCACATGCTGGCCTTTTTAAAAGAAAACCCACATATAGTGGGTTCGAGATAGGTATTGCTTAGTCATTACAGATCCCGTCTTCGTATGAGATCTTGAGTAAAGAATAACTATTGAGTGTTTCAGAAATAAGAAACCCACCGCTGGGGTGGATTTTGTGTAAATTATTAGGAATTGAATAATTTATTCAGACTCCCTTACTCGATCAGAAATATCTAATCCTAATTTCTGTATTTGCATGAAATTAGCAATAAAATATAAAATTCCAAGGATATTTAAGAATAATGTGGCAAAAGCAAGATCGAAAGTAACCTGTACCTTACCAAAACTCTTAATAAAGTTTGCTTCAGGGTAAATTTGGTATATTAAATATATGATAGATATAATGAAAAAATACACCAAATACGAATCTCTAACAGCTAATACATTAGCTTTAATTGCTTTGTAATAAGCATCATTTTTCACTTTATCAGGATTGAGTGTGCATAAAACACCCATGCCAATTGAGAACATTATCCCAGATACTGTGTAGATAGTATTAAGAAAAGATGTACTAGGAATTTTTGAAGTAGCAGAGGCCACGGCAATTGAAATCACCAAAAATAGTGAACCATTAACCAGTAGCTTTTTTACGTTCATTTTCCAACTCTCTTATAAGTCTACTCATCTCTTGAGATAATTGAGCCTCATTTAACAGGTTTGAATCTGTAGTTTCTATAGTAACGTCTTTTACTCTTAATAGTTTTTTCCCTTTGATAATTTTTTTATTATTTCTCGTCATAAATTCGAAGTTGTCTAAATCTGATACAGGCTTTAATAATGCCCCAAAAGCTCTTTTAATTTGCTCATCATCATCTTTTTTAGGCTTTTTGAACTCGATTACCAATTTTGCCGATATCATCTGCTCTAATTGGTGGTCAGTTATATCTTTTGTATCATTTAAAGCCTCTCTAACCATGTCCAAAGCCACTTTACCTATGTTAAATGTTTTCCCGAATGTAGATTTTCCTGATGAAGGGGCAATTGTTCCTCCAGTTACCGGGTCTCTTACAACAATATCTTTAATATCAGATAATTCAGGCATAGCATCTTCTGCTACTAATGGATTGACTTCATATAGGTCGTTAAGCAGCCAATTTAAGTAGGTTTGCAATCGAGTAATTGTTAGATTACCTGGCATGTTGGTTATAAGAAAATTATTATTCACAGCAAAATAATAGTGATTTTTATAGATTGCTTCTGCGTTAACTACACTATTGTTTAGCTCAGCAATGGTGAAATTCTGCTTTGAAAACAGTGTTCCATCAATGTGTTGAACATTGTTTCCTAATGCTACTCTAAGCATGGTACAGAAAATTGGATCTCCAATAGAACTATTTTTTGCAAAGTCAGAAATTAAATCCTCTTCTTTTTGAGGGTCTTCTGCATTTAACAACATACGTCTATCATGAACCGCTGTTGATGATTGTAACTTAGCTCTTAACTTATCCCCCAAATCAGACTGTTTTTTATTTATGTCTGAATTAATAATTTCAAATGCACGTAGTTTTGCAATAGCCACTGTTGATCTCCAATATATTCCCGATCTGTTCTAAAGGGCTGCGTCGGGTCGCATCTTGTTTTAACTAAATAAATAGCTGAATTCGCTTAAATTCTTTATTAGCTTCAATTTCGGTTTTGAAGAATTTATCCTTATCATCCGAATCTATAAATTTAGTAAACGTACTTGATTCAAGAAGTCGGTAAAGAAACCTTTCACCTGTTCTAAGCACTACTGTCAACAGATAGTGCTGATAAAGCACATGGCTGATCTTGCGGGAATTTATTTCAATTTTCTGCATTGAGTTTCTTAGTCATTCCCTCGGTTTTTAATCAACTATCTTCTGCCCCAATTTTCCCTCTTTACACAGCTGGACGATCTGCTCATTAGTCAACACTGGCACAAAGTGAAGATCACCAATCTCTTCAGCAAGGATTTTGACTTCTTCAGACCCTAATACCAGAGGTTGATTGGCAGCCGCCGCCTCATTAATTCGGTCGACGATTTGGTTAAATATTTGTTTTTGGTGCATATCAATCCTTTAAGTAATCAAGGCTTAACTAAAGCCAACTCTAAACGCCCAACAAAGTTGATTTCATTAAGCTGATCATTATTAATAAATTCATCTGGATAGCGCTTTTTATCTGGATTATCGCTAGTCAATTTCACAGTATTCGAACCATAGCTGACAAAAATACGTTTCATTCTTAATTCATGATTATGTGTAAATACATACACATTTCCGTTTTTTAAAGCATTTGGATCTTTATCTGAAATATCCACAAATAATGGACTTTCTGGGGCAACAGTAGGGTACATGCTGTATTCAGCAGAATAGATTATTCGCAAGTTTTCTGGTTTGGTTTGTATGCCCATAATTTTTAGGATGTATGGATCTATATCAAGATACTCACTCACATCTTCTAAAAAATTTTCTATGCCAGCGCCACATGAAGCCTTGATGTCTTTATAAATAGGAATTCTTACATTGGTTGGCTTCCTTTCACCACTTCTAAACTCGATGGGCGCTATATGAATTCCCCCAGTTTGACATGAATGTGTGGTAGAGCCATCCGCGGAATAATCTTCCTTGTCGAGCAATCCACTATCCCAGCCAATCTTATTCTCAAGATTTCTTGCCGCACGCTCACCAAAACTCCCATGCCCATTAATGAGTTGAGAAATATGACTAGCGTTTAAATCGTAATGCTCACAAAAAGCTACATCCGACTTAAAACCTAATTCCTTGTTAGCAGCATCAATGGCTGTGCGCAAATTTCTGCGTCTTAAAGCAACTTTATCCATATTTAGTATTTCACATAGTTTTTAGTAAAAAGTAAATTCGCAAACGCTAAAGATTGATTGACATGTTTAGTAATTAAAATTAGTATTTACTAAATATATTTATTAAGGAGATAAAAATGTCTTCCTCTAACACTGAACAACTTAAAAGCTACCTTTTAAGCCTTACACCAGAGGGTCGTAAAAACTTCGCACAAGAATGCTTAACAACAGTCGGTAACCTTCAGCAAATCATCTATGTAAACAAAAAGTGTGGAGCACCGTTGGCTATTCGCATAGATAAAGCAAGTAAAGGCCAAGTCTCTTGCGATTCATTATGTCCAGAAGCTGATTTTGATTATTTACGCAATCAAAAACTTACCGCCTAACTAAATTATCACTCGGTCAATGTTTTAAAGAAACGTGAACTTAACTCTTGGATTCACATATGGAAATTTCAAAAGAAACAAAAACTGCACTGCACAAGATGATTCATCACTCTGAAGGTGTGACACCGAAAGATATTGCTGATGTTTTGGGTGTATCGCACAAAACTGCTTTGAATTATGCAAATCCAAATATGGATCAACATCTGCCAAGCCTAAAGGCTTTTGAAGCAATGTTGACCTATACGCGAAATCCAGCCGTTTTAAAGTCTTGGGCACACAAGCTGGGTCTAGTGCTTATGCCATTAGGTGATATTGAAGGCAAAGAGCACCAGTTGAGTGTATTGGAATCATTACTCGGCATGAATGTTGGTGCTGGTCAAGCGAATAAACAGGTTTTAAGTGCGCTGGACGATGGCGTAGTGACACCAGCAGAAATGGATGAGACGGACCGCATCCTGGAAGAAATGGAACACAAGATCCAGTCTTTGCGTAAAGCCATGAAGGGCGAGTGTGCAAAGTATTTATCAGCTCTACAACGAGAAAAAGCCTGATCTTGGGGATCAGGCTTTCCTAATTCAAAACATTTGCNNGCCATGAGCCACCATCTCCTCAAGGGGAAGTAGTTCATTTTCAGAATGGATTATTTAGCTCTTTCAATGATTTCATTTTTAGCATTTTGAAGAGCTTCAATAACGGAGTCAATGTGCGCTACATCGATATTTATATACACATCCGCATATTGGTCATCACGTTCATTAATGATGAATCCATTCTCTTCAGAAATCACAACAAAGTTACCGCTTTTAGCCGCGTAAACATCAATTGCATTTTGTTTTCGGATTACTGTCATTTTCTTAGATCCTCTAAATTATTGAATAAATTTACAGTTCTTAGAAGCTCCTTACAAGCCCCTTATAAGGAGCTTAGAAGCCATGCGTGATTATGCAAAAGTATCACCACATTTTTGGACAGGCTCGACTGGTAAGCAGTTACGCAAGTGTCCAGAGTCAGTTGTGGTTTCCATGTACCTCATGACTTGCCCACATGCAAATATGCTCGGCCTGTATTACATGCCCCTTTTATATGTTGCTCACGAAACTGGCTTAGGCATCGAAGGGGCATCAAAGGGGCTTCAATGGGCTTGTGAAGCAGGATTTTGTAGTTATGACGAATCTACCGAGATGGTATGGGTGCATGAAATGGCACGCTTCCAAATTGCTGAAAAACTCAAGGACACAGATAAGCGAAGTATTGGGGTTCAAAACGAGTATAACTCATTACCCTCAAACCCTTATCTAGCAAGCTTTTACGATAAATATCACCAATCATTTTGCATGACTGTAAAACGCGGTTTTTCATCAAATAAACCTGTAGAAAATGAAGCCCCTCCGAAGCCCCTTGCAAGCCAAGAACAGGAACAGGAGCAGGAACAAGAGAATACACACACAAACACAGGGGCGGAAAATTCAAATTTTTGGAATCCAAATCTTGAACAATTGGAATCAATTTTAAAAACCACGAAACACTCACAACGTGTTTCTGAAATTCTAAGCATGGAAGATTTTCAATTCCATCTTGGAAACTTCAACACACATCATGAGAGCAATCACCAAATCTCTGACAACCAGAAACAACGAAAATTTGCACAGTGCATTATTCAGGAGTTTGAAAAAACCTTAGCCAAAGCTGAGCGCGAAGCCAAAAAACCATCTGGCCGTTCAACCTCTGAAAAACCAAACAACCGCAACGTCAACGACGCATGGGAAGGCATTCCTCAATTCCAAGGACATGTTGAGCCGGTTGAAATACCGGAGGATTTTGTATGAGCACAGATTTTTCATATATCAACAAATCTTATGGTGTGAATGCTTGTGTTGGCCGTCGTGTGATCGTGGATGGTGAGTCTGGAATCATTGTTGGCACAAATAACGCCTATCTAGAGGTTAATTTCGATCATCTCAAGGCAAGCGATGTTTCTTACTGCCACCCAACTTGGCGCGTTGAATACCTCGAAATGGGTAAGGTTCGCAAATTAACACCAGGGCAAAAGCGCTATCAAGAATATCTTGATGCAGATACTTGTTGCACGTTCGCGGAATGGCTTGGGGTGGATAAAAAATCAAAAGAACGTCGTGAATGGGCTAAAAAGTGGGGTGCGGTATGAACGCCATAATCTCAATGAAATTTCAACAGGTACAGGCTTACTGCGCTGAACACCAGGTTCAAAAAGTTCAAGCTGGACCTAATCAGGTTTGCCCTGAGTGTGCAAAGAATCTGGTGAGCAAGAACAACCAGAAGCATCAGGAATCTGTAGACGAAATGGTTCGTAAAAAACATTTTGCAGGTGCCATGATTCCTGAGCGTCACAAGGATTCAGGCTTTAAAAATTACAACACAGGCTTAGCTGGTCAATCCAATGCCTTGAACAACTGCATTGCGTTTTCAAAAGTCATGATTGCTGGTCAAAAGCGTAATTTCATCATGTCAGGTAAGACCGGCACAGGTAAAACCCATTTGAGCTGTGCGATAGCCAGAACGCTTTTGAACAAGGGAATTTATGTCCGCTATATCACCTCAGAAGATATGGCCAATGACATTGCCAATGCCTGGAAAAGAGCGGATGACAGTGAAGCAGCTGCGATCTATCGATTCACTGAGTATGACTTGCTGATCCTAGATGAGTATGGTCTTCATGATCGTCACGAGAATCGCCTGCAGCTGGTTCACAAGGTTTTGTATTCACGTTATGACGCGGGTAAACCAACCATGCTGATTTCAAATCTCACATTGGCTGAATTGCAGAAGGATTTAGGGGATCGTCTATGGTCTCGCTTTCAACATGACGGATTAACACTGGTTGAGTGCAATTGGGCTGATCAGCGTTTAGGGAAAAGCGCAGGGGGTGGGGTGTGAAGAAACGTCAGATCAAGAAAAATAGCCAGAAAGCTATGCAACTTCTTATCCAGATAGATCCTAAGCGCTACCCAGAAAATGCTTTTGTTCAAGACTTTGATCATTGCGGTGATAGCGTTAACGGCATTTGGGAGTTTTGGTACGAATGCGGCGGTGAATATAACAAGTGGGATTGCTGCACAGCATTCGAGGAGCTTCATAGCTTAATATTCAGAGATAACGCTGTGGGCGATGTGATCGTAACCGATGGCGATCCAAACTGGGTTTGGATCAAAACCCCAGACCTAAGTACCGCTAAAAAGGTTTTTAACCTTGCAAAACAGTTGATTGAACAAAGCGCAGGGGGTGGGGTGTGAGTGTAATTTCTGAATACAAAGACTCAAGCGGTCTTACAACTTATCCAACACCGCTTACTGATCATGCGTTTGATGGATTGAATAAGCAGGAAAATATCGACTTCAAAATCTGGTTGGGGCTGATTGGTGAAAATGAAATTGAAATTGCAGCCGATCAGAAGCTTGAGATTTATTTTGTCGAAGCATTCAAAACACAGAAAGCAGATCGCTGCAAGCAATTCAACCCAGCTCAAAAGGCACCTCATATTAGCTTTTGGTTTCTTCATGCTGAGGCGGATCGAGTGTGTGCGGGCTTGAGACATGGATGTGAATTTTGGCAGCTGGTTGATTGGGTGCCAACTCAAGAGGAATTCAACAAGGCATTCCCAGCAACCGAATCACTTGAACTTGAATATGCACCACCTATGGAGCCAGTGATCAAGTCAGAGCCAAAGAAGCCAGTTAAAGCAAAAGCAAAGCCGGTTCGTGATGAATGGACTTTGGATTTATTCGGGGGTGCCGCATGAGCACCGAAGCAGATAAAACCTATATCAATCTTATGATTTTAAGGACTCTAGCAACAACAAAAGGGCGTATCTCAGTTAAGCGGATACATAACGAAATTGAGCCAAAAGTGGGCCTGACTGTTCGAAGCATACAGCGGTATCTGGTTGGGCTGGAATATTGGGGTTTAGTGAAGGGTGATGGTGAATGCCCTCAAGGATTCTCCCTGACATTGCAGGCACAAGAATTAATAAGTGACATGGCGAATGGGGTGAACACATGCAAAACCACGACTTAAAAAAACTACGCGACAAATTAAACGGCTCAATTCCTCATGATGAGGATGAGATGGAGCTTCAAGAACAATGGAATCAGATGCATGCGGAGTTGGAAGCATTGAAGGCTGAAGATGAACGGAATTATGTGGAGTGCCGGGGATGAGTGATTTTGAAAAGTGGTTTGTAGACCAGGATTTCTACACAAACATGCGATTTATTCATGGCGACAAGCTGTTTAACAGGGATGGTGATGTTTATCGAATATTGCCAGTGCAGATGACTTATCGGGCTTGGTGCTCACAACACGTTATGACTAAAGAGCAATACATTGCGCTCACTCAAGAGTGGCATACGAAAGGCTGGAATGCACGCCAGAAAGAAGTGGATCAACTCAAAACCCAACTCAACAAAATGGAGGCTTGTTATATCGAGAAGAAGAAGGAGTTGGAGGATCAATTAAATCAAACTAAATATGCTTGTGGTAGATACGACCGACTGTATGAGGAATACAGATTGTTAGAGTTGTTGGTGGGTAATTATCGAGTATTAGCACAAGAGGTTTTGCCACGTTGCAGTCGAGAATTACTTGAAAATATTGAGGGGTGGGAAAAAGCCCTGCGAGGTGAGCATGAATAAGTTTGTGTTTTTCGCAATGTTCAATGGTGCGCAAATCAAGTACCGACGTTCACTACACAAGAATTATTGTCCTAAGAATTTTACTAAATGGGATGTGTATCTGACTAATCGAAATTGCGAGTGGTGCAATGACCAGCATCTCACTCGCTGA
>DKLL01000161.1 GCA_002455755.1 Acinetobacter sp. UBA6641 | reverse complement strand
ACCTGGGCTCGAACCAGGGACCTGCGGATTAACAGTCCGTCGCTCTACCGACTGAGCTATTGGAGAATCTGATACGCATTCTATGTATCTAAGCTGAAGGGGTCAAGGGTTTATGCCTAAAAAAGCCATAAAAATGAATCGAGTGTTTTAAAAATAAACTTATTTCCGGTTATTTTAGTGATTTTATTAAATTTATATAAGTTTCTTTGTTTTGTAAGGGGTGATCTTGACGGCATTCATTGATCAATTTCATTAGCTCGGCTTGAGTGAGCTCGGGTTTAAGTTGTTGCTGAATGTGTTTTAAAACCTCCGGATTCTTTTGCGGTAAATTACGGCTGCAATGAAATAAGCGTTCATACATGAGCGCGGAAGCCGACTTTTTATTTTCAGAATTTTAACTGCATTGAAACACTGCAAACATCAAAATAATCCAGAAAATCAGTGATTTTAACCAGGTTGCATTTATAGCAGTTGATTGGAATATTTTTATTAGAATGAACATGCCCAAATTTTAATCAGTGAACAATAGATAGGGGAATGATCTGCTCTTTTAATAAAGAGATGTGATTCCAAACAACAGATCAAAAGCGTGGCTTATAAGAGATGTGCAAGGAAATGTGGAGAATAAAAAAAAAGCCCACTTCATGATGAGTGGGCTTTTTAGAATCTTGGCTCTTCCACCTGGGCTCGAACCAGGGACCTGCGGATTAACAGTCCGTCGCTCTACCGACTGAGCTATGGAAGAATAGATGGCTCTCCAACCTGGGCTCGAACCAGGGACCTGCGGATTAACAGTCCGTCGCTCTACCGACTGAGCTATTGGAGAATCTGAAGCGCATTTTAGGGATGAAAGCTGAAGTCGTCAACCAGATAATGTAAAGAAATGAATCATTTGCTTTATAAATATTCGTTTAATTCATAAAAATAGAAAAACCACCCTTTAAGGATGGTTTTTTATGCAAAAAATAAAATTTATTTCAAATCTTATTTTTCAACGCCAGCTTCTTGGCCAGCATATTTAGCATTTGCATAATCCCAGTTTACCAGGCTTTCCATGAAAGTTTTGATGTAAGCAGGACGCGCATTGCGGTAGTCGATGTAGTAAGCATGTTCCCATACGTCAATTGTTAATACAGCAATTTGACCATGTGCAAGTGGAGTGTCTGCATTTGAAGTTTTAAGAATAGAAAGGTTGCCATTTACTTCATCAGCCACTAACCAAGCCCAACCTGAACCGAATTGAGTGGTTGCAGCAGCAGCAAATTCTTCAGCAAATTTTTCATACGAACCGAAAGCTTCATCAATTTTAGCCGCTAAAGCACCAGTCGCTTTACCACCACCGTTTTTAGCCATACAGTTCCAGTAGAATGTATGGTTCCAAACTTGAGCTGCGTTGTTGAATATGCCAACTTTAGTAGCATCACCAGCAGATGCTTTAATGATTTCTTCTAAAGTTTTACCTTCAAGTTCAGTACCTTTGATCAGGTTGTTAAGGTTAACGACATAAGTATTGTGGTGTTTGTCGTGGTGGTATTCTAAAGTTTCTTTGCTGATATGTGGAGCAAGATCTTCATAACCGTATGGAAGTGCCGGTAAAGTAATGGTTGTCATGTCTTCAATTCCTTGCGTTTTGCTGGGTTTTAACATTAAGTGGCTTTATTGTAATAGATTCTTGAGGAAAATTGCGCATTGCTTATAAATAACAATACAGAATAAAGCCTGAATTTATACGTATAAAGAAAATGTCAAACCGCCCATGTTGAATTAAATCGGATTGTTTAATTCGAAGTAACTATACTCAATATCGAACTGTTCTGAAATAGCTTTTGCCAGGCGTTGTACGCCATAACGCTCGGTAGCATGGTGACCGCAAGCATAATAGTGAACATTCAATTCTTTGGCTTCGTAAAAAGTACGTTCACTGACTTCACCGGAGATGTAGGCATCACAATTTTGCTCGGCCGCTTTGCCAATAAAATCTTGTGCACCACCGGTACAGAAACCGATTTTTTGGATTGATGTTTTATCGGCAGGAAGATGAATGGCATTAAAATCTAAACGCTGAGATACATACAGCTTAAATTCTGCAGCAGACACGGGTTGTTTTAAATAACCGATGTTGCCAATTGGATTGCGTTCGCTTGGGTCTAAGGCTTCAATATTTTCTAATGCTAATAGCTCGGCAATTGCGGCATTATTGCCTAAAGTAGGGTGGCTGTCTAAAGGTAGGTGATATCCAACCAGGGAGATATCATGCTGAATCAGACTTTTGATACGTTTGCCGCGCATGCCGGTAATCGGGTAGGGTTCACCTTTCCAGAAATAGCCGTGATGGACCAACAGCATATCCGCACCCTGTTCTATCGCTGCCTCAATGGCATCCTGAGATGCGGTAACAGCACACAGAATTTTATTGATTTCCGGTTTGCCTTCTATTTGCAAGCCATTTGGTGCATAGTCTTTAAATTCGTGTGATTTCAGGGTTTGATCACACCACTGAATAATCTGGTTGAGCTTTGCCATAAATTTCCCAAAAGCCTCTATATTTAAGGTCATCAAAACATAGTTTGAATTGTAACTAAAGCAGCACAAAACTCTGAATTATTTTTATGTTTCCTGCTGTATTTCATTTTACAATGGCAGATAAATTACTTAGTCATCAACGAATTAAAATATTGTTAGAGGAAATTAACGTGCGTCGCACCTTTACATGGTTACCCTGGGTTTTACTTATTTTGGTCACTCTCGGTTTTCTTGTCTGGCAACATTCCCAGAAGCCACAAGCCCCTGTTGCGTCTGACGGTATAAAGATGCCAAGAGAAAAAGTCGAGCCTTTAGTCAATACCAACAGAGCAGGTGCGGTTGAATCTTATAGTACTGCTGTGAAGGTGGCTGCTCCTGCGGTGGTGAATATTTTTACTACCCAGAAGGTAAATAAGGCAGAGCATCCTTTGTTAAATGATCCTGCATTCCGTGAATTTTTTGGTGATCAGGCCCCTGAACAATTTAATCAGCAGCAAAATGAAAACAGCCTGGGTTCAGGTGTTATTGTTCGTTCGGATGGTTACATCTTAACCAATAACCATGTCATTGCTCAGGCTGAACAGATTGTGGTGGGATTGAATGATGGGCGTCGTGCAGTGGCTAAAATTATTGGCACAGACCCGGATTCTGATCTTGCTGTGATTAAGATCGAACTCGACAAACTTCCGGTTTTACCTTTTAAACTCAGTGGTAATGAAGTGGGGGATGTGGTGCTTGCCATTGGTAATCCGTTTGGTGTGGGGCAAACGGTTACACAGGGGATTATTTCTGCCACCAACCGTTCAGATTTGGGCATCAATACCTATGAAGACTTCATTCAAACAGATGCCGCGATTAATCCAGGCAACTCGGGTGGTGCACTGATTGATGTTGCCGGTAATCTGATTGGTGTGAACACGGCCATTTTTTCTCAATCGGGTGGTTCATTGGGGATTGGTTTTGCCATTCCTGCGAAAGTTTGCCAGCAAATCCTGAATTCAATTTTGAAAGATGGTCGCGTGGTTCGTGGTTGGCTGGGGATCAGCCTCATGCCGGTGCAACAGGAAAACATTCNNAGGTCCAGCGGCAAAAGCGGGAATTAGAAAAGGCGACAAGATTATTCAGGTGAATGGAGAAAGGATTACTTCTGCGTCCCATTTGATTAACTATGTTGCGTTACAAGCCCCGAATAGCACCATAAAAATTGAAGTGGTTCGAGATGAGAAACCATTAACTCTGGATGTGGTGGTAACTGAACGTAAAGTGCAGAATAATAATTCGCAATATATTCCTTTACCTCAGCAATAAAACGATCGTGATATTTATCCATGTTTAAATGGGTAAACGAATTAAAAGCGCATTTCGATGCGCTTTTTTATTGCTTATTTATATTTGACTATGAATGTTCAAAAATAGCTGAAAAATTCATGATGGATAGAGTGACTTGATATTACATGGATATTCGCAGATTTAATTTACAAAAGCGGTAATCGGGAGGGTTATTGATCTGATGACTTAAACAGTTATAGATGACTCAGGCAAAAAAAAGCCCGCTTTAATGCTGCGGGCTTTTT
>DKLL01000223.1 GCA_002455755.1 Acinetobacter sp. UBA6641 | reverse complement strand
GCCGTATCTTGAGAAATCAGTGCATCTTGTGATTCATCATTCAGGTTATACGCCAGTGCAAACAATTCCAGACCACGACTTTTCAAAGCTTCCAGACTCAGCAAAGTATGATTGATACTGCCCAAACGCCCCGAACTGACCAGAATCACCGGAAATTTTTTCTCAGCAATATAATCAATCGTGAGTAACTCAGTGGTTAGGGGCACCATTAAGCCGCCTGCGCCTTCCAGCAAAACCACCTCATATTTTTCTGCCAGCTGCTGGGTTGCATCTGCAATTTTCTGGAAGTCTATTTCGCGACCATCAATTTTAGTGGCCAAATGCGGTGAAGCCGGATAAGTAAAAATTTCCGGCATGGTCAGTTTAGTTCCATCTTCCGGAAACCAGCCCATCTGCATGATTTCACGATGCTGTTCGATATCTTCAGAAATATCGGTATTGCCGGTTTGCACCAGTTTCTGGGTAATGGTTTTTTTGCCCTGCTCATTCCATAACTTGGCCAAGAAGCCTGTGGTATAAGTCTTGCCAATACCAGTATCTATGCCACTGATAAAATAAACGGGTGCTGTCATGGCTTGCTCCGTGCAATACAATAAATAGGATGATAGCTCAGCTGATAATGGTGTTGCCCAGATTGATCAAGCTCTGAAAATTGCTGATAGTCCTGATAAAACTGCTGTAAGGACTGTTTGCCCCAGCGATGTTGTGACGCGGTTGCAGTCACACCGGTAGCCTTTAAATGTTGCAGCACCGCGTTAGGATGGGAAAAAGTCAATGTTTCCAGGTTTTCGGACAGATGCAGGATTTCAAAACCCTGTTTGAGCAGCTTGTGCTGAATCTCTTCAAGAGTGAGATAATCCAGCCCCTGACCAGTCAGTGCCTTAATTTCTTTTAAATTTTTCTGACCAAAGGTCGAGAAACAAAAATAGCCATTTTCGATGAGAGCAGCTGCACTTTTTTTAAAGATTGCATCCAGATCAGAAACCCATTGCAAAGCCGAACTGGAAGAAATCAGGTCAAGTGATTGCGGAAAATCCAGTTGTTCCACATCGCCAATCCACCATTGTAATTTGGGATCATGCTGAAAATGCTGCTGGACTTCAGGATACAGATCATTTAAAAGCAGCTGCTGGATAGCAAAATGCCGCATCAGCAAGTGACTTAAATTCCCCGACCCACAACCGATTTCAAACACACGGTTCAGAGCGTTTTTTGGCAGATAGTGCTGCATCAATTGCAGCAACTGCTGGCAAATCTGTTTTTGCACTATCGCATGTTGAGTATAACTTTGTCCTGCCTTGGCAAAACGCTGTGCAACTTGAGACTTATCAATATTCACGGCTACAACTCACAGCAACCGCACAAGCTGCTCAAGGTCAGCCTGATTGACTTGAGAAGTCAGTGAAATACGCAATCTGGAACTGTGTTTCGGCACTGTAGGCGGACGCACCGGCATGATATAAAATCCGGCCTGTTGTAGCTGCCGGGCCTTTTCCACCGTCTTTTGCGACTCGCCAATAATCACCGGAACAATGTGCGAAGTCGAAGGACAGTCAAAGCCTTTGATCTGTACCGACTGTTGCAGATTTTGACTGATCTGTTGCAGATGCTGACGTTGCTGCTGTAAGCCCAAAACATGCCGGAAAATAAAATCGGTCCACGCCATACAGATGGGTGGCTGCGCGGTACTAAAAATCAGGGGACGCATGGAATTGATCAGATATTCACGGATGATTGGGTGACAAATCAGATAGCCTCCAACGGATGCAAGTGCTTTACCGAAAGTCCCAACCAGCAGATCAATCTCATCAATCACACCATATTGCTCGGCACAGCCCAAACCTTGCTCTCCGCGCACACCAATGGCATGCGCTTCATCGACATAGAGCATGACTTTAGCAAACTGCTGCTTGATACGAACCAGTTCAGCCAGATCAGTTTCGTCACCATCCATGCTGAAAATGGATTCCGTGACCACAATAATGTGATTAAAAGCCTCATCTGTATGATATTGCTGTAAAAGCTGTTGCAGATGATTTAGGTCATTGTGCCGATAACGCACATATTTTGCAGATGATAAACGGATACCGTCAATCATGCTGGCATGCACCAGTTTGTCGGCCAAAATTAAAGTTTTACTGTCACTTAAGGCAGGCAGAATACCGATATTCATGTGATAGCCACTGTTAAACAGCAGCGCCGCACGGCCATGAAAAGCCTGACTTAAACTGGCTTCTAATAACTCGTATTCAGGAAAATTTCCGGTTAGCAGCCTTGAAGAGGATGAACTCATTCTGTGCAGTTGATTCGGGGTTTCGTCAAAAAAATGTTCACGCAAATTCAAGTCAGCTGCCAGCCCCAAATAATCGTTGGATGACAAATTCAACATCTGCTGCCCCTGAATTTCAATCATTCGGCCCTGCTGAACATTGGAAGTAAATTGCCGCAGATTGCCCTGCTGTTTGAGTTCATCCAGCTTGATTGCATAGTCATTAAGCAGAGAGTTATTTAATGCATTGTCATTTAACAGCTTCATGCGAATACCTCTTGCATCTGCTCAACTACTTCAACCAGTTGTTGCAACAAGGTATTCAACTGCTGTTCGCTAANNGGACGTATCCAGATGCCTCGCTCTACAAACTGTTGTTGCAAGGTTTTCATATTCACATTGAATGTCAGCTCCACCACACCAATCGCTCCCAGCACCCGTACATCCTGCACATAATCGAGCTGTGACAAGGGTTGTAGATGTTGCTGCAACTGTTGCTCGATGCGCTGAATATTGGTCTGCCAATCTTGCGCCAATAACACTTCGGTACTTTTCACAGCCACCGCACAGGCCAGCGGATTGGCCATAAAAGTTGGCCCATGCATAAATACTCCTGCCTCACCTTGGCTAATGGTTTCTGCTACATGCTTGCTGGTTAAAGTTGCCGAAAGCGTCATATAGCCCCCAGTTAATCCTTTACCGATACACATAATATCAGGTTCGACCTGAGCATGTTCCCAGGCAAACAATTTGCCGGTACGGCCAAAACCCGTGGCAATTTCATCAAAAATCAGCAGCACCTTATATTGTTCACACAGCAACTTGGCTTGACGCAAATATTCAGGATGATAAAAGCGCATTCCGCCCGCACCCTGCACAACCGGTTCCAGAATTAAAGCTGCAAGGCTGGAATGATGCTGTTTTAAGACCTGTTCCAATTCTGCAATATCATCCTGATTCCATTCATCATAAAAACCGACTTGCGGTGCAGGAACAAACAAACGGTTGGGTAAGCTGGAACCAAAAATCTGATGCATACCGGTGACCGGATCGCAAACCGACATGGCATTCCAGGTATCGCCATGATAGCCAGAACGCGGCGTGACAAAGTTGGTTTTCTGACTTTGGCCTTGTGCAGTCCAAAACTGCACCGCCATTTTTAACGCCACTTCTACCGCGACCGATCCAGAGTCCGCATAGAAAATTTTATCCAGGCTGGGCGGGGTGATTTTTAATAACAGTCTGCCAAGTTCAATCGCAGGATCATGAGTCAAACCACCAAACATGATATGCGACATCTTGTGTAATTGATCCGTTACAGCCCGATTCAGTTCAGGATGGTTATAGCCATGAATGGCACACCACCAGGAAGACATGCCATCAATCAGTTGCCGTCCATCTTCCAGCTCAATGATGGCACCATGCGCCTGTTGCACTTTAAAGGTCGGCAATGGATCGGTCATGGAGGTATAGGGATGCCAGATATGTGCCAGATCAAATTCCAGATCAGTTAATTCGGTCATCCATTACTCCATGCAGATACTTGAAAATCAATTTTTCATGATCTTAAACCTGCATGAGTTAAAAATAAATTGCGATATAAACCAGTTATCCGTTTGTTTGTTCTATTTTCTTTAAAAATTGGCAGATTTTGCCAGTTATCAGTTCAGTTTCAAATACAGGAAAGCCATGCGACCCGCTGATCAGTTCTGTTTCCAAAAACTTTGCATTGAATTTTTGAAAATTTCTTTGAACTTTGTAACTAACTAAAAAATCCTGTTTTGCAAAAAGATGATATTGATAACCCGGATAGTTTCTCAAGATATCGACATTGTTTAACTGTTCAAGACACAATAATCCTTGTTTTAACAGTTCAATAGACTGTGGCTGTATCAAACTTTGTAAAGTGATGAAGTCAGCTTTGGTGGTTGCTGTGCCTTGACACACCATATAGCCAAACTTTTTTAAGGTGGAAACGGCATCCTGCTCAAATGACTGTTTGAACTGCTGAAATGTCGGCTGATCCATTGCCATAAGCCATGTATCATTTGCCACAAAACAGGGATTAGACGCCAAAGTAATCAAGATTTTTTCCAGACCATGCTGCTTTCGAACCTGATCCGCCAGCACTGTGGCCAACTGCCCCCCCAAAGACCAGCCAGCAATCACATCGAACTGACGGGCCAATTGCACTTTCTGCTGTAAAACCTGTTCATCTAAAGCATTAAAGATATTGCAAAGTTCAACTTCATGTCCTTGCGCTGCCAACGCCTGTGTTAAAGGGTTTAACAGTTGAGTTCCACCGCCCCAGCCAGTGATGAGTAAAATACGTTGCTGCAATGTCGACCTTTAAACTTATATTCAGATTGACTGCAGTATATAAAATTTTGCTGCTTTTAAACTGCATAAAATCCATCAAAAATGATGTACGTCTAATGAACATTATTTTGTTAGTATTTAAGCATTCCCCCAACAACAAAAATATTATGAACGCTGCTAAAATATGCAAAGCTGGATTGCTGTGGCTCAGCTGTATGACTGTATTGTCTCAGCCGGGTTATGCTGAAAATTCCATTTTTTCCAAATCGGAACAGGCTCAAAAACAATGGGTTGGAAAATCTGCGCCAGCGTTTAAGTTACAGGATCAAAACAACAAATGGCATTCATTAAGCCAATACAAGGGTCAATGGGTGGTTTTATATTTTTATCCTAAAGACAACTCTCCCGGCTGTACTCAGGAAGCCAACCAATTTAAGGCACTCTATCCGCGGTTTGTAAAAAGTAATGCCGTCGTACTGGGCGTCAGTCTGGATGATGTCAAATCTCATCGAAAATTTTCAGAAAAATTAGGCTTACCTTTTCCGATACTCGCAGACACTAGTCATCAATTGGCAGATCAATTTGGAATTGTCCGTAACCTCGGTATTACTAAAATAGCCAGACGAGAAAGCTTTTTGATCGACCCCAAAGGCACGATTGTCTATCACTACAACAGTGTAGATACACAATCACATGCTGCTCAGGTTTTGGCGGACCTTCAAAAGCTTTCTAAATAGATCTTCGATTATTCAAATATTCAAAATCTAGACAATAGGCTTCTTTCATAAATCATTTTTCAATTGTTATAAGTTGTTCTTAAAACCAAAATTGAAAATAAATTTTAGCAGGTATTACAGTCATGAATGTGGCATGGATGCCACACGTGCCCCATCCCTTAGGCTGCATTTTAAAGCAGTGCTTAAAACTGGCTCAGCATGTCGTGTATGGGGAACAAAAGGTTTTTCTTGCAGACTCAAAATATATTTTGCGATCCTTATTTTGACCTTTCAAAAATAGAGATAATGCCTACGCGAAAGCATAAAAATTGAATCAATCAAATAAAGCCGTGCCGATTTTCAAGATCTAATATTGAACGTTTTGACTTATGCAAGTTGTCTAATATGATTCGGCATAAATAATAAAAATTCAAGATAAAAAAAGCCCGACTCTTGTCAGGCTTTCTCTATCTAAATATGCAATCTTACATTTGTGATTGAATATAGTTTTGCAAACCAATCAGCTCAATCAAACGAATCTGTTTCTCCAGCCAGTAGGTATGATCTTCTTCAGTATCCGACATTTGCTGACGCAGCATATCCCGGCTCACATAATCACCTTTTTCTTCGCACAATTTCACGCCTTGTGCCAATTTTTCACGTACATGATATTCAAGTTTTAAATCCGCTTTTAAACAGCTCACCACATCTTCACCGGTTTCGATATCATCACGGTTCATATTCGGTGTACCTTCTAAAAACAATACACGGCGAATAAGCGCATCGGCATGAGCTGCTTCTTCCTGCATTTCATGGTCGATACGTTCAAAAATCTTGGTTAAACCCCAATCTTCATACATACGAGAGTGGATCAGGTATTGGTCGCGAGCTGCCAGTTCGCCACCGATCAACATATTTAAATAATCTACGACTTCTGGATTACCACGCATTTTTATAACTCCCTACCTTTATGGGCTTATTATGGAGAAAATCATCTGGATTTGCAAAATAAAATTTCCGTAAATATATGATTTTTAAACAATTAAAATGAGAAGCACTTACATTTACAGTTTTAGTTGAATAAATTCCCATTTATAAAACAATGTCTTGCACTCAGTACTCAGCTTAGATGAACAAGATCAAAGTACTTTTATAATGTATTGGTTTTTTGTAACTAGATTCAAAATCATTGTGGCATATATTCATTGAACTATATGCGTATCAAATCAGAAACGCTGAGTGCATCGGCATCAGGTTATTATATATAAGCAAAATTGAGCTTGTTCATTGGTATAAACAGGCCAAATCTTAGTCATGCACCGACAAGCTCACTCATCCTCAGCGAAAATAGGCTTAAGCTGAAGTCCAACGTGCATTTCTCCATGCTTGTTGTTGCTTTAAATCTAAAAAAGTCCAAGCGACAAAACGACTTTCTTTTTGCCCCTGCGTCATTTTAATGGTTTTCACATCCACTGCTCCGCTCTTACGCAACGCATTTAAAAGCACAGGCAATGTTGTTTTCTTGGAAACCAGTGTGCTAAACCAAAGACATTGCTCAGCAAACTGTATGCTCTCTTGTACCATTTGGCAGACAAAGCGTTCTTCACCACCGTCACACCAGAGTTCATTTTTTTGACCACCAAAGTTTAACACCACCTTCGTCCGATCAACCGGCTTGCCAAGTTTTCTTAATTTTTGAGTTGCTGTGGTATTTGCTTCATCTTGCGAGGCATGAAATGGCGGGTTACACATCGTCAAATCAAAATGATCTGTGGGTTTAATCACACCTTTGAAAATATTGCTTGAGTTCTTCTGCAATCGAATCTGAATCCCTTTACGCAAATTTGGATTCGCCTCCACAATGAATTGAGCACTTTTAAAGGATGTAGAATGAATGTCTGAGCCGACAAATTTCCAACCATAGCTACGATGACCAATGATCGGATAAATACAGTTTGCTCCCACCCCAATATCCAACACTTGAACGGCATGCCCTGTTGGAATCTGACCTTTATTATTGGCACTCAACAAGTCAGCCAAATAGTGGATATAGTCAGCTCTACCCGGAATAGGCGGACAAAGAAAATCTTGAGGAATATCCCAATATTGAATGCCATAAAAATGTTTCAGCAATGCTTTATTGAGCATTTTCACAGCCTGTGGATCAGAAAAATCGACTGAAAGATCGTTATATTTATTTGGGCTAACAAAAGGTGCAAGTTCCGGACAAGTCTGCATTAACTGAGGAAAATCGTAACGACTGCGATGCAAATTTCGTGCATGTAATTGCGATTTTTGTTGCGGAAAAGTTTTCTTTGCTTGCGCCATGTGTATGCCAATAATCAACGGGAGAACAGAATCATCTGATAAGACAGGCTCAATACCTGTCAATAGATCGATATTGTACGTGAATTCAGCTCATCATGACGATCCCAACCCAATCAAGCCATAAAAAAGACATCCGAGGATGTCTTTTTTAATTCATGCTTAAGATCGATTAAGCAGGAAGTTGACCATGCTCTTTCATCAAAGCAATAAACTGTTCTTCGTTGATCACAGCGACACCGAGTTTTTCTGCCTTATCCAGCTTGGAACCGGCTTTCTCACCAGCCACGACACATTTGGTTTTACTGGATACACTGCCGCTGACGCGTGCGCCTAAGGCTTGGAGTAACTGTGTCGCTTCATCACGGCCCATGCTGCTGAGCGTGCCTGTCACTACCCAGCTTTCGCCATTTAGTGGCTGACGTGTCGGGGCGACTGGTGCATCCCAGTGAATTCCCGCTTCGAGCAAACGCTTGACCACTTCCAGGTTATGCGGCGCCTGAAAGAAATCGACAATCCATTCAGCAGTAATATCCCCGACATCCGGGGTTTTCTTTAGGGCTTCAATATCGGCATTTTGCAATGCTTCAAAAGTCTGGAAAGTATTGGCCAGCATACGTGCCGTGGTTTCTCCCACGCCGCGAATCCCCAAGGCATAGATAAAAGAAGCCAGTGTGGTTTTCTTGCTGTTTTCAATGGCATCAAACAGGTTTTGTACCGACTTTTCACCCATTTTATCAATGCTTAACAGCTGTTCACGGTGCTCGTGCAAGCAGTAAATATCGGCCACATTTTTGAGCAGATCGAGATGGAGTAAAGATTCCACCCAGCGATCCCCCAGGCCTTCAATATCCATGGCCTTACGCGAAACAAAGTGGCGAATGGCTTCAATCCGCTGGGCTGCACAGTACAAACCGCCAGAGCAGCGTGCCAAGGCTTCCCCTTCTGGCATGACCACCGGCGAATCACAAACTGGACATTGTTCCGGAAGATGAACCTCCACCGCCTCGTCCGGGCGAAATTCCGGCCAGACTTTTTCCACTTTAGGAATCACGTCCCCACTACGGTATACGCTGACGGTGTCGCCAATCCGCACATCCAGACGGTGAATTTCTCCAATATTATGCAGGGTGACGTTGGAAACCGTGACCCCACCGACAGCGACAGGGTTTAAACGTGCAACAGGGGTTAAAGTCCCGGTACGCCCCACTTGCCAGTCAATATTTTCAACTGTGGTTAATGCAGCCACCGCCGGGAACTTATAGGCGGTTGCCCAGCGCGGTTCACGACTTAAGAAACCAAGCTGTCTTTGCTGTTTTAAGTCATCGACCTTGATGACCAGTCCATCAATTTCAACGCTTAAATCGGCACGTGCCGCATTGATTTTTTCATAGGCTTTTTGTACGTCCTGAATCGTGTCACAAATGAAATGACTTTCACCGATGGTAAAACCAAACTGGGTTAACCATTCCAGACTGGCATACATGGTAGTCTGGCCATGATGCGGTTCGCACTGTGCTATGCCATAGGCATAAAAGGCTAGTGGACGTGAGGCTGCAATATTTGGATCGAGTTGGCGCAGACTGCCTGCTGCTGCATTACGCGNNTTCATTTTCGGCATTCAGTTTTTCAAAACCTGCTTTAGGAATCAGCACTTCACCACGCACTTCAAGCAGAGTCGGAACTTTCGTTTGTGCTGCGCTTAAAACCTTCGGCAAATTACGGATGGTTTTGACATTATGGGTAATGTCTTCACCTGTTTCACCATCACCGCGCGTGACGCCACGAACCAGTACGCCATTTTCATACCACAGGGAAATGGCCAGGCCATCAAACTTCAATTCCACATCATACTGAATTTTCTGGTTCGGTAAACGCTCTTCGATACGACGGGCAAAAGCGAACAGTTCTTCCTGGTTAAAGACATTGCCCAATGACAGCATCGGCACCGCATGGGTCACGCTGGCAAATTTGGACAGTGCCTTGCCGCCGACTCTATTGGTTGGCGTATCTGCCTGTACATATTCGGGATATTGCTCTTCTAACGCCTTGAGCTGGCGAAAGAGTTGATCATATTCACTGTCTTCAATGCTGGGTTGATCCATTACATAATAAGCATGGTTATGCTTGGCCAAAATTTGAATCAATTGACGCATTTGCGCCACGACAGTTGAACTTTCGGTCATATCTACACCATAAAAAAGGGCGGTCTAGTTCCGCCCTTCACAAATATTTGATCTACCCGCTATTATAGAAATCGGGTCGCTCAGTTTCAAACTAAACTTATGTGGTCTGACCTGCGCGGTAATCAATCGCGAAATGACGCCATTGTTCACGTAATTGCGGCGTGAATTCCTGATTGTTCTGGTCATACACGGTCCCGTCAATTTCACGGGCAATCAGGCGTGAAATGCTGTCCATGGTATCAAAGGCATTTTGCACATCACTATGCGGTAATGCCAGGAAGAAAGCCAAACCTTTCACCTGTTCAGTCGATAACGTTTCCAGATCAAAACCGGCTGCACCTTCGTCAGTAATTTGCAACACAGAAAACAGTAACTTGCTGCCATCTTCACTATAACGGTGGAAACAGGCCATTTCACCAAAACGCAGGCCATACTTGAGCAAAACTTTTAAGGTTTTTTCCCCTGAAAGTACCCGGCGTTCGGGATAAATATTCAAGGCAATAAACTCGGCTGCAGTCGATAAGGCACTGGCTTCATCCACGCGTTGCTGCTCGTGCAGGTGTTCATCCAGAATGCTGCTTTCATCTTCAAAGTCTGAAATTTCGGCTTTTTCGATATTGGTCAGATTGAAATCAGCCGTTTCTTTATCTTCAAGTTGTTGTGCTTGCTGTGCAGACTCTGGGGTTGCTTGCGATTTTGCCTCTTCTGCTGAAGCAGGAGCATCGGCGTTTAACTGTGCCTGATCGGGTGCTTCCACTTTTTCAGCCTGAGGAGTTTCAGCCTGTTCAGTTTTTGCTTCTGCCTGCTTAAACTCGGGTGCCGGTTCAGCCGTTTTTGCGGTTAAAGTCGGTTCAACACGTTCGGCTGGTTCAGCTTCTTTGGCACTTTGTAATTGATCACGAACATGACGAGGAATGACCGGTTGCTGGCTATCTGTATTTACATGAAGTTCCGAATCTAATGAAGGTGCTGCATCCGCAGGTTTTTTAAACAATAATTTTAAACCGAATAACATAATGATAATGGCGATAACAATACCAACAATCGTGGTGGCTTCCATTTTATGACTCCGCAACTAAACCGTATTCTTTTGCCTGTTCCAAATCGACAGTAACCAATTTTGAGGTGCCCAGTTCTGGCATGGTAACACCTAACAAATCTGTTGCCATTGTCATTGCAACTTTATTATGGGTAATGTAAATGAATTGAACCTGTTCAGAAAGTTCTTTTACTAAATTACAAAACCGTCCCACATTGGCATCATCCAAAGGTGCATCCACTTCATCCAGCACACAAAAAGGTGCCGGATTTAAACGGAAGATGGCAAATACCAATGCCAATGCCGTTAATGCTTTTTCACCACCGGATAGTAAGGCCAAGGAGCTGTTACGTTTCCCCGGTGGTCTGGCCATTAGTTTTACACCCGATTGCCAGTCATCTTCAAGGCTTAAACTCGCCTCCCCGCCATTAAATACTTTAGGGAATAAATCTTGCAGTTCATGATTGACCTGATCGAAGGTGGTCATAAACAATTTGCGGGTTTCCTGATCAATGCTCTTCATGGCAGCCTGTAACTGATCAACCGTTTTTTCCAGATCTTGGATCTGATGGTTCAGTTCTTCAAAACGTCTGGAAACTTCTTCATATTCTTCTGAAGCCGCCAGATTGACCGCACCGAGTTTTTCAAACTGCTGCTGCGCTTTTTCCAGGATTTGTTGATGGCTTGCAACATCAATATTCAGTCCCGTGAGCACTTCACTGTTCATCTCTTTTAACTGTTCAGAATAGTGCTGCCAGTCAGACTTGGCCGCCTGCCAGGCCAGACGCTTTTCTTCCAGTTGAGTGCGCAGCTTTTCGTCTTGCTGCTGATGCTGATGGCGCTGCTCGGTCAAGTGCTGCTGTTTTTCTTGAACACTGTTCAGCTCAAGCTGCCATTCGCTCCAAGTTTTCTGTAACTTTTCGGTAATTTGCGCCTGTTCGTTGAATTGTGATTCCAGCGCCGGAAGTTCCAGCTGCACCGGATCGACAAACTTTTTCGCTTGCTCCATTTGCGCAATAATCTGCTGATATTGTGCTTTGGAGAATGATGCATCTTTTTCCAGCAATTCAATCTGCTGTCGGGTTTGCGTGACCTGACGACGTAACAGTTCCAGCTCCTGTTGCGTTTGCTGCCAGCTGTGCTGGGTATTTTCCAGCTGCTCAGTCAGTTCCTCCACCTGAAATTGCAGGGTTTTATAATGCGGTAAAGCCTGCTCCAGTTTCAGATTCAAGGCATGCAAATCAATTTCCAGATCATCTTTTTGCATGGCATCTTCTTCCAGCTGCGTATCCAGCTGTTGAAGTTGATCCGTTAACTGCTGCTTTTGCAAAGCAAAAGCCTGCTCGGCCGTCTGGAGTTTAGTAATATTGAGTTCAATTTGCTGGGTCGCCTGAATTTCTTTACGCAGCAGCTGCTGATCGGTTTTCAGCTGTTCATCTAGCGTCTGCACCTGAGTTTTCAGCTCTGCAACCTGCGCCTGTAACTGGCTATGCTCCGCCTGCTTATCAACAAGTAACTGCTCGATTTCATCCAGACGGATCCGATGGCTCAGTGCAGTCTGTCCTGCCTGACTGGCTTCGTCATAGTACAGGCCAATCACCCAGTCTGAACCCACATGATAACCATCCAGGCTTAACACTGACTGTCCGGATTTTAATTGCTTTTGCAGCGACAATGCGTGCTGTAAATCATTGGCAACAGCAACATTCTGCCACAAGGAAGACTGCGGTGATTCAATCCAGCTTGCCAGGCTTGGACAACCGGACCACTGAATGGACTCGGTCATTACCTGAGCGGTCAACTGGCGGGCAATACTGTCAGTAAAATCATTGGCAGATTCAAGCCAATGTGCCGACAACCATTTGGCTAGAAACTTCTCAACCAATGCAGCATGTTTTTTAGCTTCATCACTCAGCGTCAAAACCTGCATTAACTGCATCTGGTCTGGCTTGCTTGGTGAGCTGACTTTGACCAGTAACTGACTTAACTGCTTTTGTTCGGCTTGTAACACCTGAATTTCGGCATTCAGCTGATTCAGTGTGCTCTGCTGGTTTTGATACTGGATTTGTAAATCATCTAACTGCAACTGAAGGTCGACAATGCTTTGCTCACGTTGCAACTGCTGGCTCAATGCTTCTTGCCTGGCCTGCATTAACTGTTCACTTGCATCCAGCTGGTGCTGATTTTGAATCTGTGCGGCTTGTTGTTGCAGCGTCTGTTTTTGCTGTTCAATACGGGCAATGTTTTTGGCTAATTGCTCACTCTGCGCCAGCATCTGCATTTTTTGCTGCTGCTGTTTTTCCACCTGAGCTTTGACCAGTTCAAATTGCTGCTGCACCTGTTGCTGTTGCGCCTTTAAATCACCCAGATTTTGGTTCTGGTCTTGTCCCTGGCTTTCTTGTAGCTGTAATTGTTCAGTCTGCTGTTCCTGTTGAGACTGCAAAGTTTCGATTTGCAATTCAATCAGTTGTAGCCGCTCTTTGGTCGGTAGTTTTTGCTGTTCCAGCTGACTTAAAGTGGTCGTATTCTGCTGGAATAGGGACTGTTTCTGTTCCAGCGTCATTTTCAGTTCAGCCAGTTTCTTTTCTGCCTGTTGCCATTCATTTTGCAACGGCATGGACTGCTGAATCAGGCGCTGAAATAATTCGCTGGTCGCGCCAAGATCATGTTCCAAAGTGGTGAGCTCAGAACGCACTAATTTAAAATTATCACCCAAGTCGTTCATTTGCAGGGTATATTCTTGCTGTAAGCGGCTACTTTGCTCACATTGAAAAGACAATACTTCAACTTTAATGGTGCGAATCCGGGTTTCCAGTTCTTTATATTGAATGGCCGTTTCCGCCTGACGTTTCAGGGTTTTTAGCTGAGATTTCAGCTCAGAGGCAATATCTTCTAAACGCGATAAATTTTGTGCGGTATGATCCAGATGCAGCAGGGTTTCACGGCGACGCGCCTGATAACGCGAAACGCCGGCCGCTTCTTCAATAAACACCCGCATTTCTTCAGGTTTGGCATCGACCAGACGGTTAATCATGCCCTGTTCAATAATGGCGTAAGAACGTGGACCAAGCCCTGTGCCTAAAAAGATATCGGTGATGTCACGACGACGGCATTTGCTGCCATTTAAAAAATATTCAGACTTGCCATCACGGTTGACCTGACGACGCACCGCCAGCTCGTTATAGGCATTGTAAGCCCCGCCCAACTTGCCATAGGTATTATCAAAACGCAGCTCAACGCTGGCGACACCCACCGGTTTGCGTTTTGCAGTACCGGTAAAAATCACATCCTGCATGCTGCCGCCACGCAGCTGGCGAGCACTGGATTCCCCCATGACCCAACGTATGGCATCAATCACATTTGATTTACCACAACCATTTGGCCCCACTACAGCGGTACGATTCGCCTTGAAATGTAAAGTAGTACTATCGGCAAAAGATTTAAAGCCGGAAAGTTTTAAGCTGCTTAAACGCATAATGTCCTGATCAACGTCGTGAACGTCTTGCCCATGCAAGTTCGATTTGTTTCATCCGTGTTAGAGATTCCAACACAAGGTTGCGCAAGTGTCGACAAAAATCATCCATAAATAAAGTAGCTTGTTGTGATTTTCGGATCAAAACTGCATCAGTCACCAACTTAAACAAGTCAAATGATTCCTGCAGTTCACGATGCGAGATATTTAAGGTTAAAAAATAGCTGCGACGCAGTGAAGGCAACAGTTCCTGATAGACCTTCATTAAGTAGGAATTGCCCACCATTTCATGCTGGCGTGACAAGCCCTGAAAGATTAAATCATAAAATTTTTCAGTATGACCCTGACGGGTTTCTTCATGCAATTGCGCCAGTAAAGCCTGGATTCTTTCGGCTTCATGAGTGCGCCAGGTTTCTGCCATGCGCTGCACAATCTGTCCGGTGAGCAAGGCACACATCTCAAACAGGGCACGCACCTGCTGGGCAGACATTTCCGAAACAATTGCACCACGGCGAGGATAAATTTCAATCAGCTGGGTACGCTCCAGCAACAGCAAGGCCTCACGTACCGAACCGCGGCTGACATCCAGTTCAGAAGAAATACGCAATTCTTGAATACGCTCTCCCTCAACCAGTTCACCACGAATGATTTGTTCACTAATATGCCTGGCAATCTGCTCGGACAAACTGTCCTTTTCTTGTTCTTGCATACTGTTCCTGTCTTGTTTTTATAAGATGCAATCAAAAAAAATTTGGATAAATCCTGATTGTTACTTTCTTTTTTACTTAATTTTAGCTGCAAAAAATATGACATTGTCAGACAATTTTTAAGTCGTTAAGGCCAATATCAGTTTGTTATGAGAGAATAGACTTAGATTCTATTCCCTCTCTATTCTGGCTTTACTTCATCATAAATAATTAATTTTAATTATAAAATAGATTTTATTTTTAATCATCAGGCCCGGTAAATTAACAGGACAGGCAAGATCAAGAGGAGCTATGGGAAAACCATAGCACAATTTTTTAACGATTTTACATCGCTTTTTTTTAATCAAATCAAGGTCGAAAAACCTTGATAAATAAAATAAGAGCCGACTGTTGCCAACAGGCAGGCAAAACATCTTTTCAGCATTGCAGGCGATAACTTATGCGCCACTTTTGCGCCTAATTTCGCAGTGATAAAGCTCATGATGCTAATACCAATAAAGGCATAAATATGCACATAGCCAATACTATGCGGTATTTGAGCTTCAGTGTTAGAGCCAAACCACATGAAGCCTAAAGCGCCGGCAATGGCAATCGGCAAACCACCTGCTGCTGAGGTAGCAACCGCTTTTTGAATCACCACACCATGGCGGCTTAAATAGGGAACGGTCAGACTGCCACCACCAATGCCAAAAATAGCCGAGGCAATTCCAATGCCTCCACCGGCAAGCATTTGCATGTTTTTTTTAGGTAAATGCTGATTCGGATCGACCGGCTGGCTGGCACCAAAGAACATGCCATAGGCAACCCAGATGGCAAAAAATCCAATCACTAATTGCAAACCTTGACCAGACATATAGTCGGCAATCCCGGCACCTAAAAATGAACCTAATGCCAGGCCTGGTGCCAGATTACGGAACACATCCCAGAGCACCGCGCCGCGTTTATGATGCGCCGTGACCGAACTGATGGAAGTCACAATAATAGTCGCTAACGACGTACCTACAGCCAGATGCATAATCACCGAAGCATCATAATTTAACTGGGTAAACACAATATATAAAATGGGCACAATAATCAGCCCGCCACCGACCCCAAACAGTCCAGCGGCAAAACCAGCCATTGCACCAATCAATAAATATATGATTAACTCCATTATTCACATTCCACTATTGCTTAGATTTAAATGGATTTAGAGACCCGACAGCTGCAAAAAATCCTCGATGATGCCCATCAGCTTCCTGAAGTTCTGATACTGAAACCCGTCACCACATCAACCAATGATGATGTACGTGAAATTGCACGTAAAGGCATACACAGTGTTCTGGTTTGCAGCACCCGGCAAACTCAAGGTCGTGGACAGCGCCAGCGACAGTGGGTATCCCCTGAAGGCAACATCTATTTAAGCACATTGCTGAATACCCGAACAGCCATTGATGGCCGGCTTGCACTTGAAATTGCATTGAATATTCTGCAAATGCCGGGTCTTAATGCGCTTAAGCTGCAAGTCAAATGGCCAAATGACCTGTATAGTTTACAAGGAAAATGGGGCGGCATTCTGGTAGAACCAATTTCTCCGCATCAGGTCATTGTCGGGGTCGGGATTAATCTCGAACCTGTACCTCAGGCACAGATTGACCAGCACGCAACCTCATTACGTGAACTAGAATTAAAAGATATTTCCCGTATTCAGCTGATTGCAGAATTGTATATGGCCATTCAGCAAGCCAGTGAATGGTTTGACCATGACTGTCCTAACCTAGCTGCACGCTTTAATCATTATGCAGCTTTTAAAAATCAGGCGGTTGAATTTGAGCACCATTCAGGGCTATGTTCAGGTATCTTCCGGGGCATTCAGGATGATGGTTGCGTGAATATTGAAACCGCTGAAGGTTTAAAACAGTTTTATCAGGGGCGTTTGCGCCCTCTGGACACCTCTGCATAGAGAAATGCAATGAAGAATTTATGGCTGGATATCGGCAATACCCGACTCAAATACTGGATCACTGAAAATGATCAGATTATTGAACAGGCAGCAGAACTGCATCTGCAATCTCCTGCCGAGCTGCTGCTCGGTTTAATCCAGCATTTTAAAAATCTGGATCTGCATCAAGTGGGAGTGTCTTCTGTTCAGGACAAAAAGAACAATGAACGCATCCGGAAAATACTCAAGTTTCTAGATGTGCCGGTGAGCTTTGCCAAAGTGCATGCCGAATATGCCGGCTTACGCTGTGCTTATGAAGATACCAGCAAGTTCGGTGTAGACCGCTGGTTGCAAATGCTGGCTGTGGTCAACAATCCAGAGCAACAATATTGTGTGGTCAGTTGTGGAACTGCACTAACCATTGACCTCACCGATGGCTTGCAACACTTAGGGGGTTATATTCTGCCGAATCTGTATTTACAGCGTGATTCCCTGATTCAGAATACCAAAGGCATCAAGATTCCCGATGCCTTATTCGATGAACTGACCCCAGGTCGCAATACCATTGATGCAGTCCACCATGGCATTCTGCTCAGTCTGGTCAGTACCATTGAAAAAGTCTTAGATAAATATCCAGGCAAACTGATTTTAACTGGTGGCGATGCTCCACTCTTTGCCAAATATCTTGCACAGTATCAGCCGAGCATTGAAACCGATCTGCTGCTCAAAGGTCTGCAAAATTATATCTACTCCTTGGCTGAAGCCTGATTTTGTCGAATTAAATAAGGCTGTATGGCTTGCCAGACTTCCGGCAGTTCGGTACAGCCTTCAGAATCGATAAAATGCCCCTGATGCTGGGCTGAAATCAGTTCGGCATCCAGACTTTTGGCCTGTTCAATACTGAATTTAGGCTGGACACGGTCATCCCCTGCTGAATAAATCACCACCCGATATTCAATCTGGCGTTTTAACAATTCAAAATCAATCCGCGCAGCATCGATAAAAGGATTCACTTCATCCAGCCGTCCCAAACGCCCATTAAAACCGGCAATTAACACCAGCTGTTTTATACGCTGATTTTTTAAATGCTCAGATAAATAATGGAGTGCCGCAATAGTCCCCAAGCTATGTGCAATCACAATACTGTTTTCATTCAGATGATCCGCCTGCTGTTCTATCTGTGATGTCCATACTGACAGCTTGGGATGCGTTGAAGGATCGAGGCGCAAAATGTTTAAACTAAAATGCTGTTCAGCAGCAAGCTGCTGAAACCAGGGATACCAGTTTTCTTCCGGGCTGGCCGTATAGCCGTGTATGACAATCACTTGAGCCATTATTGCGATTCCATTTTATCAGGTCGCTCTAGTGTGCAATAAGCTCCGCCTAAATAAAGTGATTGATTTGTTGCTCTTTTTATAAAAAATGAATTACCTAATCTAAGCATTCGGCGATTTAACCCATCATGTACCTGAAGAACCAAATAACTTCTAGCCAGATTAATGAAGCAACAACGGTTTAAGCACATCCCAGACTTGCTTAAACTCATCGAAACCATCACTGCGCATAAAATGCCCCGCATGGTTCACCTCCTGCATCTGGGCATTAATGTAATGACCTAACAGTAAAGCCTTGGGTGGCGACACATAAGGATCATTGCAGGAAAACAGTAAAAATCGGGTCGCGATCTGTTTTTGTAAAATGGCCATGTCTAATTTTGCCTGACGGATAAAACCGTCCAGTTCGGGCAATGCGGTGAGTTTATCCTTAAAACCTGCCACCAGAATCACTCCCTTAATTTGGGTTTGACTGAGTGTCTGAGTTAAAAAGTGCAGGCTCGCAAGACAGCCTAAACCATGCGCGACAATAATGCTGTTGGGGTCTAAATGAGGGATTTGCAGTGCTAAGGCTTGTTGCCAGCTCTGAAAATTGGGTGCGTTGGGATCGGGCAATATCAGTCGTCTGGCCGAATGACCTGAATGTTGAATCTGCTGGCTCAGCCATGGAAACCAGTGATCATTCGGAGATGCCTGATCACCAGGAACGATATAAACTTTCTTTTGAAATTGTGACATCTCTTTTCTTCTTATGACAAATTGATTAGCAAGTCATCTTTTTAGAATTATTTAAGTATCATATGCCGGTAAGAATCAAAAAATCTAGCCTGTTCGTCATAAAATAAACTGCATTTGTCCAAAAATTTTTAGAATAGGATAAGCCCAATAAAAAAGGCGCATTACGCGCCTTCTTCTGATCGAACCTCAAGGCTCCATCTTATTTCTGATCTTTATTACCGAATAGTGGCCCCATGCCGCCGCCACCAAACTGTTTTTGCATGCCACCCAATGATTTCAGCATTTTTGCCATGCCAGACGGATTAGCAAATTTCTTCATCATTTTTGCCATTTGCGCATGCTGTTTAATCAGTTTATTCACTTCTGAAACATCCATGCCGCAGCCAGCAGCAATACGTTTTTTACGGCTTGGGTTCATCAGGTCCGGATTACGGCGCTCTTTAATGGTCATCGACTGGATAATCGCTTCCATTTTCTTCACTTGCTTCTCTGGATTTGCCTGCGCAATCGCATCTTGAATACCGGAGTTGCTCATGCCTGGAAGCTTATCCGGGAAGACC
>DKLL01000258.1 GCA_002455755.1 Acinetobacter sp. UBA6641 | reverse complement strand
GCCAATAATCAGCAATTGCTGAATGACCCGATTTATATGTGCCGGCGTAAACCTCGTATTAGTGGGGATGAATACTTTGATTTTGTTGATCAGGTGATTGAAGCAATCCAAAGAAGATGGCCGCAAGCGTTAATTCAATTTGAAGATTTTGCACAGCATCATGCTATGCCGCTACTCGAAAAATATCGTGATCAGATTTGCTGTTTCAATGATGATATTCAGGGCACGGCTGCTGTTGCAGTAGGCAGTCTGATTGCTGCTTCGCATGCTTCAAGCAAACAGTTAAAAGATCAAACCATTGCTTTCTTGGGTGCAGGATCAGCAGGCTGCGGTATTGCGGAGCAGATTGTTGCGCAGATGGTTGCAGAAGGGTTGACCGATGCGCAGGCACGCAAACGGATTTTCATGGTAGACCGCTTTGGCCTGATTACTGATAATCAGCCAAATTTACTAGATTTCCAGAGGAAATTAGCCCAGAATCCTAAACATATCGCGAAATGGGTAGATCCGGATAATACCATTTCATTACTCGAGGTGGTGAAATCAATCCAACCTACCGTACTTATTGGTGTCTCCGGACAGCCAGGTTTGTTCAGTAAAGATGTCATTACGGCAATGGCGGAAAATTGTGAACATCCGATCATTTTTCCTTTATCTAATCCCAACTCCAAAGTAGAAGCCGTACCGGCAGATATTATTCAGTGGACCAATGGTAAAGCGTTAATTGCCACCGGTAGCCCATTTGCACCGGTAAATTATCAGGGTGAAATTTATAACATTTCCCAATGTAATAATTCTTATATTTTCCCGGGTATCGGATTGGGCGTGATTGCTTCTGGAGCAAAACGCGTGACCAATAATATGCTAATGGCATCCAGTAATGCTTTGGCCGATTGCTCGCCTAAATTACAGGATGCAAAAGCAAACTTATTGCCGGATTTAGACCAGATTCAGGAAATTTCCAAGATAATTGCCTTAAAAGTTGCTCAAGCGGCAATTCAGGATGGCGTTGCACCTGCAGTTGATATTGAAACTTTACAGCGTTCAATCGAAGCGAATTTCTGGAAACCTGAATATCGTAAATATCAGCGTGTGACTTTTTAATCATGCATCCATGATTAAGATTAAATTTGCCAAGGTAAATGTTAGCGGGCGAATTCTGCTTATATCCGGTAAAATTTAACAAGTGATTTAGTTTAATCTTAAAAACCCTTAAATCTTGTGATTTAAGGGTTTTTTATTGTCTTTTTCTAACCAGCTTTAATCATTTGGTTTAATAATATATTTAGGTTTAACAATCTATTAAAGTTAATAATTTTCCACTGCACTTTTTATATCGCATTACGCTTCAGCTGTTCCAGTTGTAGAATATGTTGATCAATCTGATGATCCATTGCAGGTAAAATCTGCTTTAAAAAATGACAATATGAAAGGGCTTCATCTGCAGCCACCGTTCCTGTTTTAACCAGCTGTTTTTGCTGTTCTAACATTTGGTTCACCTGACGTAAGTCAGGTTGCTGTCCATGACTTAAAGCGTCGCTAATTGCTGCAAACTCTTTATACAGTTGGTCGCGTTGTTCAAGTAATGCCGTCCGATCTGGTGCCGATGCTATCTCGGATTGAACGGGTGTGACAGATCCCGCTTTTTTTTCAACAGTAGCTCCTATACCTGAAGTGGTTTTTTCTTTTGTTTTTGCTGTATGTGCCGGGGAGGGAATCGGTTTAAATATATAAACCACAACGATCAGTACCACGGTCACAATAAAGCCAGTAATAAGACCAAGTCGTATACTGCGATCCATGCCAAAAATCCTATTTTTATATTTAAATGGAAATAGACCCGATCTTCAGATCAGGTCTGTATAATTTATAAAAAAATAAACAGTTAAGGTGTTGACCAGCCGGCAGGTGCATAACCGATGCGAACCCGTTGCGGGTGATTTCCTACGGGAACACTCAGCACTTTTTCACCGCTTGCAAAATNNAGGAACGCTCAGCACTTTTTCGCCCGTTGCAAAATCAATGACCGTAACTACATCAGTAGCACTCTCTGAAATTACACAGCTTTTTCCATCAGGGCTTTGTGTGGCCCAATATGGCTTGCCTGCAGCAATCAGTTTCCCGGCTTTTAAAGTTGAACGGTCGACAATGGTTGCATAGTCATCCATGGTGCCTGCCACACATAACTTTTCACCATCAGCACTGATCGATAATCCATGATGGCGGGAATCATTTACATATTTGGTCCGGTCAGATGGAATAGTCGAGCTACCCGGTAATTGACCAATGCGAGTAACTTTATTCTGATTCAGGTCATATTCAATCAAACCATTAAAAAATGAGACCTGGGCATAAATTTTACTTTCGTCATTACTGAATACAATTGGACGTACAGAATTGGACAGATCTTTACGGCCCACTGCATCCAGCGCCGGACGGAAATCGATGGTCTTGAAGACTTTAAAGGTATTGGCATCTGCAATAGTGATGACTCGTTTGCCTTTAGTGAAATCTTGCCATGCAGCATCCATGGATGTTTCCACATTACCAATGGCTGAGTTTAGAATTTTTGTGCCGCCGTTAAAGAAAATATTTTCATGCGGTTTGTCGCCTGTTGCAAAGCGACCCAGTTCTTTCCCCGTGTTGATATCCAGCACCTGAACTACATTGCCTGAAGAAGCCGATACCGCTACACGCTGGCCATCAGGAGAAACCGCCATATGGTCGGCACGGAAGCCTTCTACAGGAGTACGCCAGTTGATTTTACCCGTCGCAATATTAATCGACACCACATCGGCAAAACTTGGACGCGATGCCACCACAGACTTGCCATCTGGGGTGGAATACATGTCATCCACCAGCTGATCATTACCTTCACCCGCGGTGGACTGAATATAAGTATAGGCAATCAGTTTAATTGGATTGAGGTGGATTTCCTTCAAACGCTCTTTGCGATCAGGAACCATGTTGATCACACCGATCTTACCAAAATTACCTGATGGACGAATGACGGTCACTGTTCCATCCCAGTTATTACCCACAAAAAAGACCTGTTGGCTATTCGCCGGGGCAGGCATTGAAGGTATCGCGGCATTGCTAGTTAAAGATGTGAACGCGATTGATGCAAATAACGCATTTACACTCCATTTAAGGAAAAGATTTTTGTTTTTCATATCATTATTCTCCGATTCAGATCCATGAAATCGATTTTTTATTTGAATTCTCATTGTTGCCGAATACTCTTGTATTCGCTGAACCATAGAATAAAGAATTCAACCATCAAATCTTGGATAATCCGATAAAAACACGCGCTGAAAATGAACTGAACAAGTCTTTTTTTTATAAATATTTGAATAATCAATTTATTGTCAGTACAGAGCAGATTGTTTTTCCGACGGATTACCACACCGTATTTTATCTTTTTATAAGCTGTCTGAGTCAGATTCTGAAAAATTGCAAAACACTACATGATCTTTTATACAGAAGTCGTACTATAAAAATGATTATGTTGAGTTTCCAATATTATGTCTCAAATAGATATGCTGGTTGCCTTGGCCGACATTGAAGTAAATCGGGCTGAACTTCTTTCTATTCAGCGTAATGATCTGGTCCCTTTGCTTCAGGATCAATATCGTCTGAATCATTATGCCGATTCAGTCATTCAGGCTCAGTCTGTATTATTAAACGGAGTCGATCCACATTTGACCCAGCAATTAAGCAGCACCATAAAACAACTCATTCAGGCATTGGCTGATTCAAAAAAGTATCTGACCCGTCGCAAGTTTAATGCCTTGCAAAAGTGGTTGGGAATAGATCTGGAATATGGTTCTGGTCAGGTTGAGTATTATAAAAATCTGGACCAATTGCTCAATCGGGCCAATCATTTAAGTCAAAAATTGCAGGTTGAGATACAAAAGTCACAGGCACGTTTTCAGCAGTTGCTCGGGCATCGAGAACAGATGGCAAAATACATTCGGGCTGCACAAGAATTTCTGTTGGAATATCCGAACTTCGTCAAGAATATACATCCTCTGGATAATTTTTCAGAAAGATTGTCAAAAAAAATCAATTCATTACAAACTCTACAAGCCAGTAATGATATTGCAATTACGCAAATGCAATTATCGCAGCAGCTTTCTTTAACTTTGCTGGACCGTTTTAAAGAAGCGCAGCAAGTATTGATTCCTGCCTGGCAATATCATGTTAAACAAAGTAACCAAAGCAATTCACGCATTGAATTGGAAAAGCTGGATCATAGTAGAGAGAGCTTAATTCATACTTTAAGAAAATCACTCGAGAAACCTCTACACTAAACATACTATTTAGGTGAAGCATGACCGATTTTGAACCCAAAGATTTACCCGCTGAAGTCACTCAGGATCTTGTTCAGCAAAAGTTTCAGCAACTGAATTTACAAGAAATGGGGTTGCAGCATTCAGACTTTAATGAAGTGATGAATGCACATAAAGAACTGGCTGCAATGAACCATGCAGCAGTAGCAGAATATGGCAAAAATATTGCAACAAAAACGTCAGGTTATACCGATGAATTGCTGAATCTGGTACAAAACAAAGAACTGGATACCACAGGCCAAAAGTTAAATCAGGTGGTACAGGTTGCCCAGCAGCTGAACAGCAGCAGTATTCTAAACAAGAAAAAAAGTACCGGTTTTTTTGGCGGCCTGATCAGTAAAATGAAAGGTGCCAAGCAAAACTTTGATCAGCATTTTAATAGCACCAAAGAACAGATTGATGTGCTGGTTAAAGAAATTGAGACTTCCCAATCTGGACTTAAAAGCCGTGTCGATACTCTGGATCGAATGTTTCAGGGGGTGCAAGACGAATATAAACAGCTGGGTATTTATATTGCTGCCGGGAAATTGAAAGAGCAGGAAATTCAACAACAAATTGCGGCTTTAAGCAGCCAAACCCAAGATCAGACAACGGTGCAGAAAGTTTATGACCTGAATCATCTGGCCAATAACCTGGAAAAACGGGTCAGTGATTTACAGGTTTTGCAGCAATCTGCAATGCAAACCTTGCCGATGATCCGAATTATCCAGTCCAATAACTTGATGCTGGTCGATAAATTCTATGCGATTAAAAATATTACCTTGCCGGCATGGAAAAACCAGATCAGTTTGGCGATTTCCCTGAATGAACAGAAAAATAGTGTACAGCTGGCCAATAGCATTGATGATGCCACCAATGATCTGTTGCGCCGTAATGCAGACTTGTTGCATCAGAACTCGGTAGATACTGCCAAAGCCAATCAACGTTCAGTAATTGATATCGAAACGCTTGAACATGTGCAAAATACCCTCATTAAAACTGTTAATGATGTGATTCAGGTGCAAAAAGAAGGCATGCAAAAACGTGCAGAAGCCACGACACGGTTACGGGCCTTACAAGAAAATTTGAATCATCTGGTTTTAGAATCGAGTAATAGTAGCGTAAACAAGTCTTAAGCATGAACTTAACTGGATTGCTTGCACTTTAGGAGAAAAGGTTTGCCTCCCTTAGATGAATATGCTGTAAATCCGCAACAGATTGAATCCGGTGTGGTCGCGTTAAAAAAGCGGCAACGCAATTTAATGTTGTTGGCTATGACGAGCAGCATTATTTTTATTGCCTCAGTGGTGGCGTTATTTTTACAGCATGATTTTGTGTATAGCTTTTTTGGAGTTAGCACTGAATTAAAGCAATTACATATGCCGATGAGTGTAGATGCAAACCTGGCAGAACTCAGTCAGCATACGGACTATTTTAGCAACCTGTTATCCTGGTTTGGCTGGCTGATTCTAAAACTGTTGGTTTCCTTCTTCGGGGCATTTTTTGTCATTCATTTTTTAAAGAAAATACGGTTTTTCTATGTCCGTTTTCAGTCTTTTATTTTGAAGTTTGTCGGATGGATCATTGCATTTATTGTGTTGTGGTCAGGGCTGACGTATCTACAGTATGATTTAAATAATGATCAGGATGCATACGCAGAAGTCATTCAATACGACAAAAATATTCAGCAAAGCGAGTTGGCGCAGTATTTACAGCAAAGTGATTTAGATCAACCGGTAAAGGCATATCTGCTGGCACAAACTGCGCTACTGCATAAACCGGTGGATAAAGATGCTGCTATTCCACAAGTTTTGGCGCTGATTAAAGCGGAAAAAACAGATCCCAATTTTTTTGAATATGGTTTTAAACCTGAACAGCTCTGGACGATGCAGCACCAGCTTTATGGTCAGAGTTTAACCCCCATGGCAAAAGTTGTATCCAGACAAGTAACTCAGGCAGAGCAAATCAGCAGTCTGGTGAATATATTGATTATTGCAATGCTTATTTTATCTGCAATTTTGAGCCTCATCCTGTTTGTTTTGGCGCAGCATTTAAAAGGGCGAATATTCAGAGTTGAACAGCGCCTTATAAGTTAAACGATGCAAGTTAAAAGCCCATTAACAGGGCTCTTAAAGATTTTTTTGAATGTTATTTCATTATGTTTTTTTCATGTTTGCAATCATGCAGGGTTGAGTAAAGAAAAATGAATACATTAATAATTCAATAATACGATCATAATTATAAAAACAAACTGTTTTACCTATTTAACTATTTCCCCTACTATAGCTTTATTGAATAAGCATTTACTCCCTTGGAGACGTTAGCCATGTTAGACCAAAATACTTCAGCCCAACTCAAAACCTTATTAGAACGTCTGGAAAGTCCGATTGAACTGGTCGCAACTTTAGATGCCTCAGACAAGTCAGATAAAATCAAGGAACTGGTGACTGAAATTGCCGCACTGTCGGATCAGGTAACGGCCCGTTTTGACGGCACCAACACGCGTGCACCGAGCTTTGGAGTGGCTAAAGCCGGCGAGCAGCCGCGGGTCAACTTTGCCGGCTTGCCGATGGGCCATGAATTTACCTCTTTAATTTTAGCCTTGCTGCAAGTGTCGGGTTATGCCCCAAAAGTGTCGGATGAGGTGTTGGCACAAATCAAGAGTTTAAATTTAACGGCTGATTTTGAGGTGTTTGTATCGCTGAGCTGTCATAACTGTCCGGACGTGGTGCAGGCCCTGAACCTGATTGCCATCTACAACCCGGGCACCACCGCGACCATGATTGACGGTGCCTTCTTCCAGGACGAAGTGGAACAACGCAAGATCATGGCGGTGCCGATGCTGTTCCAGAATGGCGAACACATTGGTCAGGGCCGCATGACTCTGGAAGAAATCGTGGCCAAACTGGATTCCGGTTCATCGGCCAAAGAGGCAGAGAAACTGAATGCCAAAGACGCATTTGATGTACTGGTGATTGGTGGCGGCCCTGCCGGCAACACCGCGGCGATCTATGCAGCCCGTAAAGGCATCCAGACCGGAATTGTGGCGGAACGCTTTGGCGGTCAGGTCATGGATACCATGGACATTGAAAACTACACCTCGGTGCAGAAAACTCAAGGGCCGAAATTTGCCGCTGAAATGGAAGCGCATGTACGTGCCTATGACGTCGACATCATGAACCTGCAAAAGGTTTCAGCAATCAGGGGCGCGGATGAGACCGAAAATGGCCTGGTAGAAGTGACTCTGGAAAACGGGGCGAAGCTTGAGTCGAAAACTATCATTCTGTCGACCGGTGCCCGCTGGAGAGAGATGAACGTGCCGGGCGAGCAGGAATATAAAACCCGTGGTGTGGCGTACTGTCCGCACTGTGACGGTCCACTGTTCAAGGGCAAGCGTGTTGCGGTGATTGGCGGCGGCAACTCGGGTGTGGAAGCGGCGATTGACCTGGCCGGGATTGTGGAACATGTAACACTGGTGGAATTTGACACCAAACTGCGTGCCGATCAGGTGCTTCAGGACAAACTCAACAGCCTGCCAAACACCACCGTAATCAAAAATGCCTTGTCGACTGAAGTGGTGGGTGACGGTTCACAGGTCACTGCACTGAAATATAAGGACCGTGCAACGGATGAGGAACACACGGTTAAACTGGCGGGGATCTTTGTACAGATCGGTTTGTTGCCAAACACGGATTTCCTGAAAGCGTCAAAAGTGGAACTTTCCAACCGTGGCGAGATCGTGATTAACGACCGCAATGAAACCAGTGTGAAGGGGGTGTTTGCAGCGGGTGACTGTACCACGGTGCCGTACAAGCAGATCATCATTGCCACCGGTGAAGGTGCCAAGGCATCACTGTCGGCTTTTGACTACATTATCCGTAACGCGTAATTAAACCAATAAAAGCAGAATTTGTTTTTTTCAGGCTTATACCTCTACTCTAGAGATATAAGCCTTTTTTTTCACTCATTTTTTTATAAAAAATAATTACATTTAATTAACAATTTTAGCTCATTATTTATGCTTTTTTTTAGTTATATTCAAAATACCCTATTTAGGTGGGTGCCACAATTAAAAGGAAATCAAAATGAATAAATTGCTTATTGCTTTAGGTCTTGCTGCTACCGTTGGCCTGGTGGGCTGTAATAAACAAGAAGCACCTGAAACCGGTGCAACCACAGGTGAGCATCTTGAAAATGCAGCCAATCAAGCAAGTCATGATATTTCTGATGCAACAAAGGAAGCAGAAGCTAAAACTCAGGCTGCTGCTGAGGAAGCAACCTCTAAAATTGAGGCAGCTGGTGATGAAGCTGCAGCTAAAACTGAAGCCGCTGCTGAAAATGTGAAAGAAGCAGCGAAAGACGGCACGGCTAAGGCTGCCGGTGCTATAGAAGAAGGTGCTTCTAATGTTCGAGAAAAAGCTCAACAATAATGTGAATCATTAAAATAAAAAAGCTCCTTTTTTAAGGAGCTTTTTTATTGATGAATCTTGCTTTTTTATTCAGCTTTCTTTTATGGTAGTTGTAATAAAATAATGATTAAGTGCATACATATGTCACATTCTTATCATTTAGAAAAACATTATATCCAAAGAACAGGCTGGTTACGTGCCGCTGTGCTTGGCGCGAATGATGGAATTATTTCGGTTACCAGCCTTATTATGGGGATGGCTGCCAGTGGTGCATCTTCACATACTTTACTCATTACCTGCATTGCCGGACTCATTTCAGGTGCCAGTTCGATGGCAGCAGGTGAATATATTTCTGTCAAATCTCAGGTCGATATTGAAGAAGCCGATCTGGATATGGAAGCCCGTGAACTTAAGCGTCATCCTGAACATGAACTCAAAGAACTGACCCAAATTTATATTAAACGTGGCTTAAATGCTGAATTGGCACATGAGGTTGCCGTTCAGCTTACGGCCAATAATGCCCTGGAAGCACATGCACGCGATGAAATTGGTATTCATGAAAATACCGCAGCAAATCCTTTACAAGCCGCAGGTTCCTCTGCTCTTGCATTTTCTGTGGGTGCATTATTTCCAATGTTTTCAATCCTGATTAGCCCAGAGCATTATGTATCCAGCGTAGTGATGATTGTGGGTATTTCTTCATTGGCAATATTAGGCGCTTTGTCCGGTCATTTTGCTGGCACCTCTAAATTTAAGGGGAGTTTGCGTGTCACCATCTGGGGGATTATTGCAATGCTCTTCTCTGCTTGGATTGGATCATTATTTAATGTCAACCCGATTTAATTTTGTTTATTAGACTTCTTTCATAAATCATTTTAACAACTAAAAATTGTTCGTAAAGCTGAGATTGAAAATAGATTTTAGCCGATATTAGATTCATTAGAGTGGCATGGATGTAACACGTATCCTATGCTTTTCGCTGCATTTTAAAGCAGTGCTTGAAAATGGCTCGGGATGTCTTGTATGGGAAACAAAAGGGTTTTCTTGCGGACTACACATACATTTTAAGATCCTGATTTTGACCTTTCAGAAGTAGAACGATTGCCTG
>DKLL01000143.1 GCA_002455755.1 Acinetobacter sp. UBA6641 | reverse complement strand
GCCGAAAAGAAATAGGTATTTTGGATTAATCATCCAAACCCAACCACTGGCGTTGATCATAAGCGCTATCCCAGAACAGCCATTCCAGTTTAGCCGCCGTAGTATAGGCATGATGCATTTTCTCTAAAGTGTCAGCATCGCAACGTGCTGCGACTCGATCTACCGTGGCAATGACCTGACTGACTGCTTGGTTAAATTCTTCACCGGCATAGGTATCAATCCAGGCCTGATAAGGATTATTTTCAATCGAATTGTCTACAATGGCTTTACCCACTTCGGCATAAATCCAGAAACACGGCAGTAATGAAGCCAGTACCACCGGATAGCTTTCTGACCAGGCTGTAGCGGTTAAAAATGAAGTGTAATGATGGCAAGCCAAAGTCAGTGGAGTCGTTCTAAATTCTTCTTTGCTGATGGCAAACTCTTGCATAAAGTCATCATGCAGGCTGCGTTCCACCACAATGGCAATCTTGGCGGCATCGGCAAACTGAATCACATCTTCAGCGGTAAAGGCTTTTGCGGCACAGACTGCCAGTGCACGGCCATAGGCCAGCAAATAATGCGCATCCTGAATCACATAATGGCTAAATACATCCTTATTTAAGGTGCCTTGTGCAAGTTCCTGGTTAAATGGCAAGGCTAAAGTTTTTTCATATAAAGCTAAATTTCGCTGCCATACATCCTGAGAAAAACTCATGTCATCATCCTGTCGAGATTAAAAGAACAATTTACAGAAGACGGGACTATAACAAGAGTATGAACAGGAAGATATCCGGCCAGATAAATAGTGTATAGGTATCCAAAAAAATCATACGAAGAACTTTGGCTTAATAGTAAAAAGCCGTCATAATTATGCGCATAAAATCTTAAGCGCTGTTTTTAAGTTTTACCGAATTCACCCGATATAAATATCTATCTATAGGTCGATCTATCATGATGAAACATTTTGGTTTCTCAATCATTTTTACGATCGTGTGTCTGGCTATATCTGCATACTGGGGCTTTACGCATGGCCCGGAAGCAGGTTTAAAGACCATGTTCACGGCATTGACCATTACTGCCATTCTTGCAGTCATGGAAGTGTCACTCTCTTTCGACAATGCCGTGGTTAATGCTTCGGTACTGCGTGGCTGGGATCATTTCTGGAAAATGATTTTCCTGACCGTCGGTATCGTCATTGCTGTATTTGGTATGCGTTTGGTATTCCCGATTGTCATTGTTGCCGTGACTGCTGACATGGGCATGTTCGAAGTCGTGAAAATGGCCTTGAATGATCCTATCAGCTATTCCGAAAAGTTGATGGCGCATCATGCTGAAATTGCAGCATTTGGTGGCGCATTCCTGCTGCTGGTGTTTTTGAATTTCTTCCTGGACAGCGAAAAAGATACCCACTGGTTTAAATGGCTGGAAGCGCGTCTGTCCAACCTGGCCAATGTGCCGGCAATGTCTGTATTTCTTGCTCTGATTGGCTTGCTGATCATGGCAGCCAAGGTAGAAGAAGCCGTGCGTCTGGTGGTCACCATGGCCGGAATCTGGGGTATTGTGGTCTATGTCGGGGTTCAGGTGTTAAGCCACTTGTTAGGCGGTGAACCTGAAATTGATGAACAGGGCAATGCTGTAGCGCATGATGCCAGTGGTGCATCTACAGGCGTCATTAAAGCCGGTCTGGGCGGTTTTATTTACTTGGAAGTGCTGGATGCATCCTTCAGTTTTGATGGGGTAATTGGTGCTTTTGCGATTACTTCGGATGTAGTCATCATTATGCTTGGTCTGGCAATTGGTGCGATGTTTGTGCGTTCAATGACCATTTATCTGGTGGAAAAAGGCACTTTGGATGCTTACATTTACCTTGAGCACGGCGCACATTATGCCATTGGTGCCTTAGCCTTCATTATGCTGGCCAGTGGTACGGGTGTACATATACCGGAAGTAGTGACAGGTTTAATTGGCGTGGCCTTTATTGTCTGGGCAATTATTGCTTCCATTCAATATAGCAAGCGTCAAGAACGGATCGGTTAATGGTTTTTTAAGAAAAACGGTTACAATAGGGGCACATGAAAATGTGCCTTTTTTTATGAGGGCTGGTCCTTGAATAAATCAGCATCCAGAACATGAATGTTGTAGGATAGCCCATCGAAATTAAACTTATAAACCTAAGCTTATTGATATGATGAATGCTTTAGAACGTCGTTCAACCTTTGCCTTAAGCAGTATTTTTGCACTGCGTATGTTGGGTTTGTTCATGATTATTCCTGTGTTTTCTGTAGCAGGACAGTCATATCAAGGCGCAACGCCTGCGCTGATTGGTTTGGCGGTAGGGATATATGGCTTAACCCAAGCCATTTTGCAAATTCCTTTTAGCCTGTTGGCAGACCGTTTTAGCCGTAAGCCCTTGGTCATTTTAGGCTTGTTGCTGTTTGCACTCGGTGGTGCGATTGCCGCGATGTCCGAGACCATTTATGGCGTCATCATTGGCCGTGCGATTGCCGGGGGTGGTGCGGTTTCTGCAGTAGTCATGGCGTTACTGGCCGATGTCACCCGTGAAGAGCAGCGCAGTAAAGCCATGGCGGTAATGGGGATGAGCATTGGCGTATCCTTTATGGTCGCCTTTAGTCTGGGACCATGGCTCACCAGCCTGGTCGGCATTTCCGGACTGTTCTGGGTAACGACGCTGATGGGTCTGGCAGCAATTTCCATGTTATTGCTGGTGCCTAAAGTCACCCGTCATCATAAAAACTATCAGCAAGGTTATCTCGCACAACTAAAACAGGTGCTGAAAATGGGCGATTTAAACCGCTTGCATGTTTCGGTATTTGCGCTGCATTTATTGCTCACCGCGATGTTTATTTATATGCCATCGCAGTTGATTCAGTTTGCTGATATTCCCTTGTCCAATCATGGTCTAGTGTATTTACCCTTGCTGGTGATTAGCCTGTTTTTTGCCTTTCCCAGCATTATATTGGCGGAAAAATATCGCAAAATGCGCGGCATTTTCCTGACTGCCATTGGCGGAATTATTTTGGGTTTACTGGTGCTGATTTTTGGCTATGAATCCAAATATATTTTACTGGCAGGCTTGGGATGCTTCTTCATCGCTTTTAACGTGATGGAAGCATTATTGCCTTCCTGGTTGTCCAAATCTGCCCCGATTCAGTCTAAAGCGACGGCTATGGGTGTGAATGCCAGCAGCCAGTTTTTAGGGGCATTTTTTGGTGGCATGATTGGTGGTCAACTCTTGTTACTAAATAATACTTCGATGGGCTGGAGCATCCTCGCGGGGATTGCTCTGGTCTGGTTATTGATCAGCTTTGGCCTGGCTCAACCGCGTTATCTTTCATCGCTGGTATTGGCCTTGCCCGAGACAAAACAAACGGATGAGTGGACTTCTCAACTTTTGGCAATTCGTGGTATTGAAGAGGTTGTGGTCATGCCCGATCAGCAATTTGCGTATGTTAAAATTGATAAACAGCTTATAGATAAAGCTGCGCGACAAGATTTAACGCAGTTGTTGGGTAAAGAGGTAGCCATTTAAGCATAACTCTTATAAAGTAAAATACAGAAATAAATAGGAAGTGTACGTCTGATGCGTGGTGTTAATAAAGTCATTTTAGTGGGAACTTTAGGTAAAGATCCTGAAACCAAAACTTTTCCAAATGGTGGTTCTCTAACTCAGTTTTCAATCGCAACCAGTGATTCGTGGACTGATAAAAATACGGGTGAGCGTAAAGAGCAAACTGAATGGCATCGTATTGTGTTGCATAACCGCTTAGGTGAAATTGCACAGCAATATTTACGTAAGGGTTCAAAAGTTTATATTGAAGGTTCATTGCGTACGCGCCAGTGGACAGACCAAAGCGGCCAAGAACGCTACACCACAGAAATTCGTGGTGAACAGATGCAAATGCTGGACAGTAACCGTCAGCAAGGTGAACAGGCTGCGGGTGGTGACAATGCCGGTTATAACCAGCCACGTTTTAATAATAATCAAGGCGGCGGTTATAACAACAATAACAACCAAGGCGGTTATGGCAATCAGGGCGGTTATAACAACCAGAACAATCAGGGCAATGGTTATGGCAATAACAACCCGGGCGGGTTTGCGCCAAAACAGCAGCCTGCGCCAGCAGCAGCTGCACCGGCAGATCTAGATGATGATCTTCCGTTTTAATAGCGATTAAAGCGGCAAATCGTCATCCAAACCCTTTGTAACAGCAAAGGGTTTTTTATTGTCTAAACCCATCAACTGTAAAAATCAGATAGAAATTTTAAATCTAAAAATCCGATAATTTTTATAAAAAAGTACGGTTTTACCTATTTTATATATTTTCGTATTCTAGCTTTACCAAATAAGCAATCCCAGAAACGAGCTAGAGGATAACTCATGAGTTTAATTAATACAGAAGTGAAACCATTCAATGCAACTGCATATAAAAATGGTGAATTCATTCAGGTGTCTGAACAAGATATGATCGGAAAATGGTCAGTGGTGTTTTTCTATCCTGCAGATTTCACTTTCGTTTGTCCAACAGAGCTTGGCGATTTGGCGGATAACTATGCTGAATTCCAGAAAATGGGTGTAGAGATTTATTCTGTATCGACAGATACTCACTTTACCCACAAAGCCTGGCACGGTTCTTCTGAAACCATCGCGAAAATCCAGTACGCCATGATCNNGTACCCTATGGTTGGCGACCCAACCTGGACCTTGGCGAAAAACTTTGAAGTGCTCATCGAAGCTGAAGGTCTGGCAGACCGTGGTACTTTCGTGATTGATCCGGAAGGCAAAATCCAGATTATCGAAATCAACGCTGGCGGTATTGGCCGTGATGCGCAAGAACTCCTTCGTAAAGTGAAAGCTGCGCAATATGTCCATGCTCACCCAGGTGAAGTTTGCCCGGCTAAATGGAAAGAAGGTGATGCCACCCTTGCGCCTTCAATCGACCTGATCGGTAAAATTTAAGCTTAGGTTTCCATTCTTGGTAAAAAATCCAGAACTCCGGTTCTGGATTTTTTTATACAAATTTCTTTTAAAATAACAAGATAGATCAGTTCAGCTATAGGGAAAATGATGACATTGATCTGAATGAAATGACTTTTTGTATTGAATTTGATGGTAAAAATTCGATTATCCCATTCTTGGGACGCTGTATATTGCGCTGCCACTAGGCCGCAATCTTTAAAAAATCTAAGATAAACGCATATTGTTTCCTAGAGATAGGAGTTTGAGATGAAAAAAATTATTGGCGTTTACCGTAACCAGAACATGCACTGGGTGGGTGATGGTTTTCCGGTGAAAAACCTGTTTTCCTATGACCGTTTAGGGCAGGCAATCAGTCCATTCTTGCTCTTGGATTACGCGGCACCCTACCATTTTAGCCCAACCACGCAGCAGCGTGGAGTCGGTTCGCATCCGCATCGTGGCTTTGAAACCGTGACCATCGCCTATCAGGGCGGGGTGACGCATAAAGACTCGGCGGGTGGTGGCGGAACCATTCAAACTGGCGATGTGCAATGGATGACGGCAGGAGCCGGTTTGGTGCATGAAGAATTTCATTCGGCTGGGTTTGCTCAACATGGCGGGCTGTTTGAAATGGTCCAGCTGTGGGTGAACTTGCCCGCAGCAAACAAAATGACTGCACCGAAATATCAGGCCATTGCGGCAAAAGACATTCCCGTGATTGAGTTTGAACACGGTGCAGGACATATCCGGGTGATTGCAGGTCGCTATATGGACGGTCATGCAGAACATGCCGGTCCCGCTTCGACCCATAGTCCGGTCAATGTCTGGGATGGTGAATTAAAAGCCGAGCAGGTTCAGCATCTGCATGTGCCGGTCAATCACAATGTCCTGCTGGTGGTGTTATCGGGTGAAATGCGGCTGAATGCAACGCAGCATGTGCAAGACAGCTCGATTGTGATGTTTGCTCAAGATGGCGAAGCCGATATTCAACTTGAAGCACTGCAACACAGCAAATTTTTGCTGCTGACCGGTCAACCGCTTAATGAACCCATTCAAGGTTATGGACCTTTCGTGATGAATAGCAAAGATGAAATCATTCAAGCATTTAATGATTTTAATAGCGGCAAGTTCGGTGAAATCCCGGTGGCAGGTTAAGCCTGGTATTTCCCGATTGACTGAAAAAGAAAGAAGCCCCTAAAAATTGAGGGGCTTTTTACGAACTGAATTTTGTTGTTGTCAGCATATTTGCATAGTTGTAGCCGATAAAAAACATGATGGAGTGATCAGGTTTTTGCATTACATATGATAATGGTATTTGAGGGCTTTGTAAAACGACTGTTATAAAACCGGTTAATATATATTGCTTTTTTTAAAGGTTTTTTTATTATTTGGTTTTGAAAAATAAAACAATTTATTGAATTTATTTAAAGGTTTTTTCTATATGAGTAAATGTGATTTTTTACTTTGGAAACTTCATGATGAGTTTTGTTAAAAAGATACATTCTGGAATATTTTAATACCCTCTTTTAAGCCCGCTTGGTTCATAATTTCAAGAATCTTATGTGTAACTGACGGATAATAATTTTGGATATTGCAGTTATTGGCAGTGGCATGGCTGGGCTAGCTACCGCAAGAATTCTTAAAGATGCAGGGCATAGCGTGACTATTTTTGAAGCCTTGGCCGGTCGTGGTATGGATAGCCATAGCATTGAATTCGAAGGCGGTCTGATTGATGCACCTTTACGTGTCATGAACCCACATTTGTGGAAAAATACCCTCAGCCTGGCGGCTTACTTGGGCATCCAGACCTTTCCTGTCCGTACTTATATGGCTTGCAGCTGGTTATTTGAGGACCGTACCGAAACCTGGCTGACCACCTCACGCAGCCGTATTGGTAATTTTCCCATCATTAATAACCGTAAGGGCATTCAGCAATATGGCTGGCGCCTGGTCAAAGGCATGTTGCAGCTGAAGACGGCTATTGCCAAGTTCTTCAAATCTAAAAACCAGGACATTACCCTGGCCGAATTCATTAATAACAATGATATTGAGGAAGTTTTCTGGCATGGCGCAGTAATGCCGGTGCTGTATACCATTTGTACCTGCCACCCAAAAACCATTGGCGAATGGCCGGCAAAACCCTTGCTGATTTTCTTGCGTCAATTGACCGATGGCGATGCCTTATTGCGTCTACAGGGCGGTACACCGGCCCTGGTCGACAAGCTGGTTGAAGGCATTGAAATCCGTGGCGGTTCTGCCATTACCCACATTCAGCAACAAGAACAGGGCGTAGCGGTTGAAAATTCACAGGGTGAACAATATGTGTTTGACCGTGTGATTGTTGCCACACCGACCCATAAAATTGAATCATTCCTCGATAATGAACAATTTGCCGATGATATTGCGCTGTTAAAGAAATTTAAATTTGAGCAGGGTCAGCTGGTGATTCATACCGATCAATCGGTCATGCCGCCAAAACGCAAAGATTGGGCCGTACTCAGCTACATGATGGACCGCAAGTTTACCCGTCAGCAATTTACAGTCTGGCTGAATTCGGTTGAGCCAAGTTTAGTGGGCAAATCGCCGGTATTCCAGACCTGGCAGCCGGTGACCGAGATAGACCCGAAAAAAATCATCTCATCGGTGACTTTAACCCGTGCTGTGGTGGATTCACAGACAGTCGCTTTGAATAAAGAGCTGCAACAACGTCATAAAGATTTAAACCGCAAAGTATTCTACTGTGGTTCATGGTCTTGTGATGGCTTGCCGGTACTGGAATCTGCCGTGACTTCAGCCATGCATATTGCAGAAATTTTAGGTGCACCATTGCCGTTTGCAGGATTAAAACCTAAAGTTGAGGTTGCCCCACAACTCGGCTACTAAAATATGAAATGGCTTCAAGCGATTCGGCAGAAACTTCCTCGACATAAATACGCGATTAACGCCAAACAGTTAGGAGATGATGCCGAACTTGCCTGGAGCAATCTGGGTTATTGGGAGGATGCAACGTCGTCCTATCCAGCAGCTTGCCGTCAATTGGCAGATCAATTGGCGCAAGCTGTATCTTTAAATGCCAGTGACCGCTTACTGGACCTGGGCTGCGGCCAGGGTGCAAGTCTGCTGTACTGGCAACAGCACTATCAGGTTCAGCATATTGAAGCGGTGGAATTGCAAGCCAGCTGTGTCATTCAAATTCAAAAATATTTCCCGCAAATTACAGCAATTTACCCGCAATCGTTTTTAAATTTAAAGCAGATTCCTTTCAAGCAGCGCTTCGATGTGGTGCTGTGCATTGATGCTGCTTACCATTCCAATCTCAATTCATTTCTCGATTCAGCAGGCAGTGTTTTAAATTCAAAAGGCCGACTGGGTTTCCATTATTTAATCTTGTCCGAGCAATGGCTGAAGTTAACTGCCCTGCAACAGCAAAAATATAAATGGCTGCTCAAGGCGGCAGATGTGAACCTGGAGCATTTGATGACGGCATCGGAATTAGAGCAGACCTTGCAGAACCATGATTTTAGCGATATTAAAATTCGGGATATATCCAAAGCCGTTTTATACGGTTTTGCAAACTATGTTCAGCATTTACAGCAATCGCCCCAGCAAAGCACAGGCCTGGATACCTTTAAAATTCGCATGACCGCAAAACTCTGTCAGCAGCTTTATCAGGATGGTTTGCTCAATTATGTACAGATCAGTGTGAAAAAGAATGCATGAGCAGGGGAGAATGTTCTAATTTTTAAAAAGCACAGCCTAAAAACAACAAAGCCTCACTAAAAAAGCGAGGCTAAGTATAAAATGGTGCCGGCACACGGATTCGAACTGTGGACCTACTGATTACAAGTCAGTTGCTCTACCAACTGAGCTATGCCGGCAACGTGCAGAGAATAATAGCGATTTTTTTTGAAAACGCAAGCCAAAAAATGAGCGTTTGAAAGAGATGACCTGGTGTTGATGGGGTCAATTTTTCCAAGTCATCTCGTCAATTGAATAAATGCTTTTCAATTTAAAAAAACTATTTGCTCCTTAAAATCTGGTCCAGGTCTTGAGCACATTCTTCCAGGGTTAAAGCCATATCGATTTGCATTTGTGGTTTAAGTTCGCTGGCCAGTTTGCGCCATTGTTCGATCAGTCGGAGGGCTTTTTGAATTTTATGTTTATTAATATCCTTGGCAATTGTTGGAGTATAACCACCACGTTTAGCATTCTTGATTTGTTTGACATAATTATTGCTGGTATTCATATCTACTCCCGAATAGCAGTTTTTCTATGTGTTCAATGTGCTTTTATAGGTCGAGTTAAGGCCCTGTCATATGATTGTTATCATGGAAATATTGCATTTATATGATTACATTTCAATAGGTTTTTAGCTGCTGAACTCGTTAAACAAGAACTTGCAGTAATTGTGCCATTTTTCTGGCATGTTAATGCAATAGCAGGCTTTGAAGGCTTTTGGTAATCAATGTGAAGCCGATTTTATGGTCGTTGTTGCAGATCAATCATCTAGAGATATCCCATTTACAATGATGGAAATTGAAACATTGCTTGAGTTGGAGAATCAGATTTAAGGCGTAGATTAAAGCTGATGTAGTGCAAATGATCAATCGCAATGCACGGGATAGACAGACACATGACTGAACCAGACCATCAACAGCCGGACCAGCACAAAAAGCCAGTTGCCCTAATTCAAAATCCTGATCAGCAGGAACAGCCCAATTCACCCCAGCCTCAACCCGATCAACCGAAACCACCGGCTCCTCAACCGGATCAACCGGATCAGCATATCGAAGGATCGAATCCGCAAAGAAAGTCGGATCAATCGCCTGAAAGTTGTATTAGACAACAGAAGTAAAGGATTTTTCTGGTCTTGAATTAAAACTCCGGTGCTTATAGTTTGAGCCTGAGGGCCAGGCGATTTTTTGTAGCTTGATGGTCTGAGACCGCTTCAGGGAAATAATACAATGATGACAAAACAGGCCAAAATTATCAGTGTTGTGGTGGTACTTGCTGTTATCGCCATTGCGGCATTCCTGTATTTTCAGTCCATGCCATCCAGGGAATCTGGAGGCTTCGAGGAGGGGACAGAGCAATACTATGGTTACCGTTATGCACAAGACAACCTGAAATCTGTAGACCAATGCGATGATGATAAAGATGATCCTTCCATGAACTTCAATGAAGAGTTTTTTCAGGGATGTCAGAAATATTTTGAAAATAGGTAAGGTGTTAAAACCCCTTGCAATAGAACAACCCGCGAAATAGAAAAGCCTGTGTTGCTGAAGCTGGCAGTTGGCTGTTGCCGGTTTTTTCCGCATTGCTTGCAGGGGTTTTGTTGGTCATTTCTACAGCCTTTAGCCGTCATGGTTTTTTAAACCGCACCTAAAAAATCCGTGGCTATGCAAATACGGCAATCCTATTTTTTTTCGGCCTGTTCGTTTAAGTGCAGCCCGTATTGGCGGGTCAGTTCGGGAAGTGCATCGGTGGATTGAACACAGGTTGGAAAGTCGCGAGTAAACAGGGAAGCTTCGGCTGCCTTGTTTTTAAAATTTTTAAATAGACAATTCGCCTTAAATGCCCACATGAGCTTGCAGTCCTTTGCCCTGATCTGTTTTTCAGCTCCAAAGCGCATATCAGCATAATCAATAAACGACCCATCACCTCAGCACCCCATGTACTGACCTTATTTTTTTTATCTCTAGAAAATCTATGCTTATTTCAGGCACAATCAAACTCATCTAAAAATGCTATAGCTTTCACGCTTTGGAAATTGCTGGTATGTCGAATAATAACTTTTCACAAATTGCTAACTTCATTTGGTCGGTGGCAGATTTACTGCGTGGTGACTTTAAACAATCGCAATATGGACGTGTCATTTTGCCGTTTACCTTGTTGCGTCGCCTGGAGTGTGTGCTTGCGGAAAGTAAAGCTGCGGTCGTGGCAGAGCATGAAAGAATTCAGCCTCTTAACCTGCCTGAAGACGCGCAAGAAAAGTTCTTGTTACGTGCCACCAATGATCTGGCATTCTTTAATACTTCGCCTATGGATTTGGGCAAGATGGGTCAAACCGATATTAAAGCCAACCTCAAAACCTATGTGCAAAGTTTTTCTAAAGATGCACGTGAGATTTTTGAGCATTTTAAATTCGATGAATTTGTCGGGCTGCTCGATGATGCCAACTTGCTTTATAAAGTCGTCAAGATGTTTGCCACGACTGATCTCAGTCCTGAAGCTGTTTCTAACCATGACATGGGTCTGGTGTTTGAAGAACTGATCCGCCGTTTTGCCGAAGGTTCAAACGAAACCGCAGGGGAACACTTTACCCCGCGTGACATCGTGCGTTTAACCACCTCACTGGTATTTTGGAAGATGATGAAGCCTTAAGCAAGGATGGCATTATCCGTACCATATACGACCCAACGGCAGGTACGGGCGGCTTTTTATCCTCAGGGATGGAATATGTATTAGAGCTCAACCCGAATGCGGTGATGCGTGCCTTTGGTCAGGAGCTAAACCCTGAGTCCTATGCCATCTGTAAAGCAGACATGCTGATTAAAGGTCAGGATGTCAGCCGAATCAAGCTCGGCAATACCTTGTCCAATGACCAGCTCTCACACGATAAATTCGACTACATGCTGTCCAATCCGCCTTTTGGAGTGGACTGGAAAAAGATTGAGCAAGACATTAAGGATGAACATCAGGTCAAAGGCTTTGATGGCCGTTTTGGTGCAGGCTTGCCGCGTGTATCGGACGGTTCCCTGCTGTTCCTGATGCACCTGATCAGCAAGATGCGCAATCGTGACCAGGCCAGTGATCAAGGCAGCCGGATTGGCATTATCCTGAACGGTTCGCCACTCTTTACCGGTNNGACATGTTCTATAACACCGGCATTGCCACTTATATCTGGGTGCTGAGTAACAAGAAAGACTTGATGCGCAAAGGCAAAGTACAGCTGATTGATGGCAGTCATCTGTACAGCAAGATGCGTAAGTCGCTTGGCTCTAAGCGTAACGAGATGAGCGAAGACGACATCAAGACCATTATCCGCAGTTTTGGCGACTTTGAAATGATGGACGCGCGCACGCTGGATAAACCTCTCGATGTAAAATCGAATCGTGGTCGCCAGTCTGCCAGTGCAAAAACGGAAACCGCTAAAACCTTTGCCAGTAAAATCTTTAACAGCTATGAGTTTGGCTACCGCCGCGTGACCATTGAACGACCACTGCGGTTATCGGCACAGATTAGCGATGAGGCGGTTGCTTCGTTACGTTTTGCCCCCAAGCCTTTTAATGCGGTGATGCAAAGCATTTATGCGCAGTTTGGTGCGGCATGGACCGATGCAGCTACAGAGCAAAGCTATGGGAATTTATCCGAGGCTGCGCTTGAAGTGCGTGCCTTGATTAAAGCTGAATATCCCGAGCTGAAAGAAAAAGACATTAAAGATGTACTGGATAGTAAAATCTGGCTATTGCAAAAAGAACTGATGCACAAGGCCCAAGCCTTACAAGCGCACATTGGCACGGCGCAATCTGACGACTTTAACCAGTTTGATGAAAGCTTAAAGCAGGCCTTTAAAGCCACAGACATCAAGCTCGACAGCAAAGAGAAAAAACAATTCCTCGATGCGATTAGCTGGAAAAACCCTGAAGCGGAACCCGTGATTGGTAAGGTGGTAAAAGGTGCTGAAAACCCGCTTTATGGTCAGTTTAGCTATAAAGGTAAAGTGGTTGAGTTTGTACAGGATGGTGATTTGCGTGATGCGGAAAATATTGCTTTAAATCCAAACGTAGACACCACCGATTTAATTGAGTCTTACTTTAAACGCGAAGTGCAGCCGCATGTGCCGGACGCGTGGATGAATGCCGACAAGCGTGATGATAAAGATGGCGAGATTGGCATTGTGGGTTATGAGATTCCGTTTAACCGTCATTTTTATGTGTATGAACCGCCACGCGATTTAGCCGAGATTGATGCGGATCTGGATGCGGTGAGCCGTGAAATTATGGCACTTCTGCAAGAGGTGCATTCGTGATGTCAAAAACAGTGGCGAAGTATCAGCAATATGCGGAGTATAAGGATTCAGGTGTTGAGTGGTTGGGAGAGATTCCTAGTCATTGGCAAACAAAGAAATTAAAATTTATTTTGCTAGACTTGGTTCGAGGCCCATTTGGTAGCGCATTAAAAAAAGAGTTTTTTTTAGATAGTGGTTTTAAGGTATATGAACAGAAAAACTGTATAAGAAATGATGTAACTATTGGTAATTCTTATATTTCTAAAAAAATGTTTCAGGAATTAGACAGGTTTTCCATTAGAGAAAATGATTTATTGATGAGTTGTTCAGGAACGATTGGTAAAGTTGTAAGAGTACCTGAATCTTTTGAACAAGGTATTATTAATCAGGCATTATTAATTATGCGTCTGAATAAGAATATTGTAGATCTAAACTACTTTTTACATGTTTTTAGAAGTAGTGATATTCAAAATCAGATCAAAGATAATACGCAAGGTGGAGCTATGCAAAATCTTGTGGCGACCGATATTTTTAAATCTATTTCTATTACCGTTCCTAAAATTGAAGAACAAACCCAAATCGCCAATTTCCTCGATCATGAAACCGCAAAAATTGATAACCTGATTGAAAAACAACAACAGCTAATTCAACTGTTAAAAGAAAAACGTCAAGCGGTGATTAGTAATGCCGTGACCAAAGGACTGAATCCAAATGTCCCGATGAAAGATTCAGGTGTGGAATGGTTAGGGGAAGTGCCTGAACATTGGACGGTGAGTAAGTTCGGCTATATTTCTCAAGTAGTACGTGGTGGCTCTCCTCGTCCTGCTGGTGATCCGACGTTATTTAATGGTGATTATTCTCCATGGGTAACAGTTGCTGAAATTACAAAAGATGATGAACTATACCTAACAAGCACTGAAACTTTTCTTACAAAAAAAGGTAGCGAGCAGTGTCGAGTTTTTCAAGCAGGCACTTTGTTGCTTTCAAACAGTGGTGCAACACTAGGCGTTCCCAAAATTTTGTGTATCAATGCCAATGCAAACGATGGTGTAGTTGGTTTTGAGGATTTAAGAATAGACACTGTGTATGCTTATTTTTATTTATCAGTTCTGACAAATGATTTACGTGAAAGAGTTAAGCAAGGTTCAGGACAACCAAATTTGAATACAGATATCGTAAAAGCTATTTCGATAACAATTCCGCCTGTAAATGAAATTAAGGAAATTGTTGCTGATATTAAAAAGAAAATTGATCATTTTGCTAAGTTAATGAAGTCAGCCGAATCAGCAATTCAACTGATGCAAGAACGCCGCACCGCTCTTATTTCCGCAGCCGTAACCGGCAAAATCGACGTCCGCAACTGGCAAAATCCAAATAACAACAATGAAGCTAAAACGGAGTTTAGCGCATGAGTCTAGATGCAACCCGGGAAAATAATTTCCAAAACGACATGATTCAGCACATGCAAGCCAACGGTTGGGTATTGGGTACAGCCAAACACTACGACCGTGAAAATGCACTGTATCGCGCAGACGTTCTAAACTTTGTACAAACGACGCAGCCTGAAGAATGGAACAAGTTTTGCCAGAACTATCCTGTCGACTCAGAACAAAAATTTATTGATGCCTTGGTGGTACAACTCAAAAAAGCCGACATCAATGCCACCGATCAGGCATCACGCAGTTACGGCACCTTGGGCGTGTTGCGGCATGGGCTAAAAATCCGTAATGCCCGTTTTAAACTGTGCCAGTTTAAACCTGAGCATAATCTCAATGCCGAGACCTTGGCACGTTACAAGCAGAACATTTGCCGTGTGGTGCCTGAGTTGGTGTATAGCCCATACGCCACAAAAGCAGAACTGGAAAGTAGCGGCGCGCAAGCCAAAAAATGGCGCATCGATCTGGTGCTGTTTATCAATGGCTTGCCTGTTTCTACGCTGGAGCTTAAATCTGAATTCAAGCAGACTGTGCAAAACGCCATTACCCAATATAAAAAAACGCGCTTGCCGAAAGACCCCGACACCAACAAGCCAGAACCCTTACTGAGCTTTAAACGAGGGGCACTGGTACATTTTGCCGTGAGTCAGTATGAAGTCTATATGACCACACATCTGGCAGGCGACAGCACCTTTTTCTTGCCCTTTAACAAAGGCACGCATGACGGCGGTGCAGGCAATGATGTGCCTGAAGACCAGAGCCGCTATGCCACCGATTATTTGTGGAATGAAGTGTTAACGCCTGACAATCTGCTGAATATTCTCGGACGTTTTGTACACTTGAACATTGAAGACAAAGAAGATGCCGAAGGGCGTAAATACAAGCGCGAGAGCCTGATCTTTCCACGTTACCATCAGTGGAATGTAGTCACCAAACTGGTTCAGGATGCCAAAGACAATGGCACAGGGCATAAATACTTGATCCAGCACAGTGCCGGTTCAGGCAAGTCCAATTCGATTGCGTGGACAGCGCATCAGCTTTCCACCCTGTACGATGAACGCGGCAATAAACAGTTTGATTCCGTGATTGTGGTGACGGATCGCACCATTCTCGATGCCCAGCTGCAAGACACGATTTATCAGTTTGAACATGCCGATGGCGTGGTCGGACGGATTAACAATAAAGAAGGCGATGGCTCCAAGTCGGAAAAACTGGCAAGCTCGCTGGAAAAATCTCAACCGATTATTATTGTCACCATTCAGACCTTTCCCTTTGTCCTGAAGGCGATTGAAAACAGCACTGCACTCAAACAAAGACGCTACGCAGTCATTGCCGATGAAGCGCATTCATCGCAAAGCGGCTCAACGGCGCGACAGCTCAAAGAAGTCTTGATGAAAAAAGAGGTAGAGGACGATCAGGTATTTTCTAGCGAAGACCAACTCAATGATACCGTGGCTGCGCGTCGTGCCAATCCCAACGTCAGCTATTACGCCTTTACCGCAACTCCGAAAGCCAAAACTTTAGAGCTGTTTGAACGTTGCCCAAATCCTTTACTGCCACCATCGGCAGAGAATAAGCCTGAAGCCTACCATGTCTATTCCATGCGCCAGGCGATTGAAGAAGGCTTTATTTTAGATGTGCTGAAGAACTACACCAACTACAAAGTGGTGTATAAACTGACGCAAAAACTGGCAAGCAAAGACTAGGAAGTGGATGCCAAAAAAGCCAAGCTCAAGGTCAATCAGTGGGTGCGTTTGCATGACCACAATATTTCCCAAAAAGTCAAAGTGATTATTGAACATTTTAAAAAGAATGTGATGGGCTTGTTGGGCGGACAAGCCAAAGCCATGGTGGTGACCAGCTCACGTAAAGAAGCGGTGCGCTATAAACTGGCCTTTGATAAATATGTGACCGAACAAGGTTATCAGTCGATTCAAGCCATGGTGGCTTTTTCGGGTGAAGTGGAGTTTACCGATTCAGACCCGAACAGCAGTGCCTTGGTTGGGCAGAAATTTACCGAACACAGCATGAACCCGAATTTAAAAGGGCGGGAAATGCGCAAGGCATTTGACAGTGATGACTATCAGGTGATGCTGGTCGCCAACAAGTTCCAGACCGGTTTTGACCAGCCGAAACTGTGTGCCATGTACGTGGATAAAAAACTCGGCGGGGTAGAGTGCGTACAAACCTTGTCGCGTTTAAACCGGACCTATCCGGGTAAAGCCGAGTCAGGCACCTTTGTGCTGGATTTCTTTAATGAACCCGATGAAATTTTAGAAGCCTTCCAGCCCTATTATCAGACCGCTGAACTGGCCGATGTCACCGATCCCGATAAAGTCTTTGAGCTGTTTAATAAGCTCAAAAGCAATGGCATCTTTTTGTGGTCGGAAGTCGAGCAGTTCGCCACGGCATTCTTTAGCCGCAATAAATCCAATGCGGTACTGGCCAATATCTGCAAGCCTGCCATTGAGCGTTGGCAACAGCGTTATAACAAGGCGATTGCTGCATATAGCAAAAGCAAAGACATGCTGGAACGCTGCAAGCAAAGCGGCGACGCGGTACTGGTAGGTAATGCGGAAAAGGATTTTAGCGAGGCCAAAAAAGCCAAAGATGAACTGGAAATCTTTAAAAAGGATTTAGGCACCTTTACCCGTTTTTATGAATTCATGTCACAGATTGTGGATTATGATGATAAAGAGCTGGAGAAGCTGAGTCTGTTTGCACGTAACCTAAGACCGATGCTACGTGAAAATATCATTCTGGATGATGAGATTGATTTAAGTAATGTCGAGATGAGTCACTATCGGCTATCCAAACTGCGTCAGATGGATATTGAATTACAGGCCAATAGTCGTGAGCATCAGCTAGAGCCAAGCAACGATGTCGGCAGTGCGACCGCGAAAGACAAAAAGGAAGATTTTTTATCCAACATTCTTCATCGTTTAAATGAAGTCTTTGTGACCGATAAACTGACCGATCAGGATATGCTGAATTATGCCACTACCATTGCAGACAAGGTGTATGAGAATAATGGGGTGATGTCGCAGATTGCCAATAACACGCGTGAGCAGGCGCTGCTGGGCGATTTCCCCCGTGCCATTGACGATGCCATTCTAGGCAGTCATGAAGCGCACAGAGAGCAGATGATGCAACTGCTTTCCGACCCATCTAAGGCACGTATTTTTGGACACC
>DKLL01000144.1 GCA_002455755.1 Acinetobacter sp. UBA6641 | reverse complement strand
ATGAAATGTCAACAGACCCTAAATGTCATATTAAGTTATACAACTTAATTTCAGCCTATAAGCAATAAAAAGCCAAATATAAGATTAAACTGCTTAAGCTATGTGTTGAGGATTATTATGTTGTAACCAGTGTTGCATGACTTCTTCAATTACTTCTTTCTTACCCTTATAGTCCTCAGCAGCAAATAATAATTTAGCCCGGTGTGGTAACCGCTCCTTGACCAGTGAAAATAAAAGATAGTGAGAGGCGAGATCCAATTGCTGCAATAAAGCATAGGCCTGTTTAAAAGATTCCTGCTTCCGTTCAGGGGTGTCGTATTCAAATAGAAAACGTAAAATAATATCGATTTCCTGATCAAAAATTTCCTGAGTCTGATATTGGTACATAAACGCTGCTTACCCTCTTTTATCAATTTACAGATCTTCTTTGAGATCTTCTTTGAGACCTTATCTGCTCAGCATACTGATATTTTTTCGGATGTCAGTATCTACCAGGCGATCTGAACTGCATTTAAAGCCCATAAAAATGCGAGGATTAAAAGAAAAGAGGAAATTTTGAAAATAAAAAAGGAAGAGATCTCTCCCAAAATCTCTTCCCTGGAGTTGAATCTTTATGCGATCCATCGTGTCATTATTATAGTTATCTAAAAAAATTTAAAAAAAGTCTCCTGGGGAAGAGACTTAAAAATTGTGGAGCTTTTGTTATACACTTACCCTCTAGATATGTTTTCTACACAAAGTCTAGATGGATAAATCTTATACATAAGAAAAAAATAATGCAACCAATTTGGCAAAATTTAAGTATTGTTTTTATAAGCTTTTTTTTGAATTTAGTTATTTGAAATATTAATATACGGTACACAAAATAAAAGCAGGCCAAAGCCTGCTTTTATTTCAATGGCTTAGCACATGCTTAATCAATAAATGTCACTTTTGCAATTGCTTTTTTACTGGCTTGAACGATCAAAGTCACGTTCTCTTTCACAGAAAAATTAGCATCAACCACATTCCAATCTACTTTAACAGCACCACGACCAATCGCATCTTTGGCTTGAGCCGCATTTTTGGTTAAACCCGCAGCACGTAAAATAGAGATAATAAAGATTTCACCGCCAAATTCCCCACGTGAAATGGTCACCTCAGGTGTTCCTTCAGGCAATTCACCTTCAGTAATCAGGTTACCCGCACCTTTATGTGCAGTTGCCGCAGCTTCTGCACCGTGGAAACGCTCAACCAGCTCAAGCGCAAGAATCTTTTTCACTTCTTGCGGATTACGGCCTTCAGCCACTTCTTTTAACAGCTGCTGGATTTCTTCAACCGACTTGAAGCTTAACAGATCAAAATAACGCTCGATCAGGGAATCCGGCATTGACAGGACTTTTTGATACATCGCACCTGGTGCATCAAATACCGCAATGTAGTTACCCAAAGATTTAGACATTTTATTCACGCCATCTAAACCTTCAAGAATCGGTACCGTAATACAGACTTGTGCTTCCTGGTCATAACGACCTTGCAAAGTACGCCCCATCAACAGGTTAAAGGTCTGGTCTGTACCCCCCAACTCTACGTCAGCATGCAATGCGACCGAGTCATAACCCTGAACCAATGGATATAAAAACTCATGAATGGCGATAGGCTGATGGCTGTTATAACGCTTGGTGAAGTCATCACGTTCCAGCATACGCGCCACAGTCTGCTGTGAAGCCAATTGGATTAAATCAGCCGCAGATTTTTCAGCAAACCATTCAGAGTTAAATACCACCTTGGTTTTAGCCGGATCAAGAATCTTAAACACTTGTTCTTGATAAGTTTTTGCATTTTCCAGCACTTTCTCGCGTGACAATGGCGGACGTGTCGCACTTTTACCTGTTGGATCGCCAATCATTGCAGTGTAATCACCAATCAGGAAATACACTTCATGTCCCAAATCCTGAAACACTTTCAATTTATTAATTAAAACCGTATGACCTAAGTGCAAATCAGGTGCAGTCGGGTCAAAACCCGCTTTAATTTTAAGCGGACGATTTTCTTTTAACTTCTTCAGAAGATCTTCTTCGGAAATAATTTCATGCGTGCCTCGTTGAATGAGGGCAAGTTGTTCTTCAGCCGGCAGGAAATTTGACATCACAAAACCCAAACACATCAGTTATTCAATTTGTGCGATATACTAACACTTTTTCAGCACATTGCAGGCTTAAGAATAATCATGACAGCGATCTATATTGGGGTAATGACCGGCACAAGCATGGATGGTGTCGATATTGTTGCTGCTTCTTTTGATCCCTTACAGCTTCATGCGACCCTCACCTTGCCATTTGAACCAGATTTACGTGATGAACTGATGTCACTCACGCTGCCAGGTGATAATGAAATTGACCGTATGGGCAAAGCAGATGTTGCTCTGGCACAGATGATTGGTCATGGCATCAATGAGCTGATTGAAAAAAATAATTTAGATCGCTCACAGATTAAAGCGATTGGTTCACATGGTCAGACCATCCGTCACCGTCCTGAACATGGTTTCACCTTGCAAATCGGTGATCCCAACATTATTACCGAAATGACGCGAATTCCGGTCATTTCAGATTTTCGTCGTCGTGATATGGCGGCTGGCGGTCAAGGAACCCCGCTGGTTCCTGCATTTCATCAAGCCTTGTTTCAGCATGACAGTATTCATCGTGTCATTCTGAATTTAGGCGGGATTGCTAATGTCAGTATGCTGCCCGCCGGCAAACCCGAAGCCGTTTTTGGTTTTGACACCGGTCCTGCCAACATTCTCATGGATGCCTGGTGCCACCGCTATACCGGTCAGCCCTATGATGAAAACGGTAACTGGGCAGCCTATGGACAACCGATCCGCAGCCTGCTCGACCGCTTGCAGGCGCATGAGTTTTTCTCGAAAGAACCCCCTAAAAGTACCGGCCGTGAAGACTTTAACCTTGAATGGCTGGATGAACAGATTCTCGATTGGCGTAACGACCTTGAATATGACGAGTTAGAAGATACCCCTGAAAATATCCAGGCAACCTTAATGAAACTCACCACCCGTGCCATCAAAAAAGCCATTTACCGTTCTGACATGGATACTGGTGAAGTCTATGTCTGCGGTGGCGGGGCCTATAATTCCAACCTGCTTGAGCAATTGCGCTGGCGTTTACGCAAACACGAATGGACGGTACAAACCACTGCCGATTTAGGGCTAAGCCCAACCTGGGTGGAAGCCACTGCATTTGCCTGGCTGGCTATGCGCTTTATCAATCAGCAAAGCGGTAACTTACCCGCAGTCACCGGTGCAGCTGGTTATCGTGTGCTTGGTACGACTACATCAATCTAAATTTATAAGTATTAAAAAATCCCTTCTCCCTTTGGGAGAAGGTTAGGATGAGGGAAAATTTTATAAAAACCTCTCCCTGAGAAGCATGCTTCGCAAGTCTCCTACAAGGAGAGGTAAACCCAACCCCAAATTAAGATCTTACTTAACGCATCATCTTTTTGGCATTTTCACTGCGAAGGGCATTTAAAATTTGCTGACCGGCGCGGCCGGTTGGGCTTAAACCCAAACGCGTTTGTTCCTGGCGAATGGCTTGACGGGTTTTGTCACCGATCAAACCGTCTGCAGCCCCAATGGCATAACCTTTATTCAGTAAAAATTGCTGAATTTCACGTCGTTCTGCACGGGAAGTCCCCGGATCATCGGTTGGCCAGGCTTTACTGAACCCACCCTGCCCCTGTAAACGATCAGACAAATGCGCAATCGCCAATGCATAACTTTCTGCCGCGTTATAACTATATATAGCATCAAAATTCTTGAAGACTAAAAATAGCGGTCCATTTGCACCCGCTGGTGCCATGAGGCCCGCAGCGGATGATTCACTCAAATTACCCTGAATTAATGGTGTACCATCTGCTCGCACCACCCCCTGGCTGACCCAACTACTCAAAGCCTTTTTATTGCGACGGCTCTCTCCGGCAATAGACATCCCTTCAGGGATTTTGACTTCAAAGCCCCAAGGCATGCCGGTTTGCCAACCGCGTTTTTTCAGGAAATTTGCAGTAGAAGCCAAAGCATCGGTGGTACTGGACACCAGATCACGACGGCCATCGCCATCAAAATCCACCGCCAGCTCNNGTGGTAAAAAATTCTCCACGGAAATAACTCTGGCGACGCCCTTCACAGCTTAAAGTCCCTAAAGCCTGCAATAAAGGATAACTTCCGGAAATATCACCAAAGTTACTTTCTACTCCCCAAACCGCGACTACGGTTTCAGCCGGCACCCCATAAGTGGCAGCAACACGATTCAACACATCACGGTGCTGAGCTAATTTTTGTTGTCCCAACTGTACCCGCTCTTCATCCACCAGACCGGATAAATAGTCCCAAATCGGAGTCGAAAATTCCGGCTGATAGTTCAATTTATCAATCACGGAATAATCGGGCATTAAATTTTGCGTATAGCGATCATAGGTAGAACCACTCACACCCGAGTTGATGGCCTGAGTACGTAAATTGGCAATACATTGCTGAAAATTGTTTCTTGGAGTCAAAATTTGATTTGAAGTGGTCGTGGAAGTGACTGTGACAGGTTGACCATTAATAATCAGCTCAGCATTGGCTTGAGTCATGGCAAGGAAAACTGAACCTAAAACGAAAGCTAAGCGCTGCATAGTATCCTTTACGATCTTTGAATTTAAATTATGCTTTTACCATACCACCATCAGCACAGCGTTTCTGAATCAAATCGTAAATTTAAATTTATTTTTCTTCATTTTAAATTCATATTCTATTTTTGAATTCAAAAATTTTATCCACAACCCTTTATTGACATTTTTTAAATTCAAAACACATGAAAATATAAATTTAAATTCATTTCTATAAATTTAAAGCATTATTTTAAATTCAAACAGCTTGTGGATAAGTTAATTTCTTTTGTTCTTATGGCTTTAAATAGCCAGAACTTTTAAATTCAAAATCCTGTTTTTAAATTTAAACACCTGAATTCATATTTATAAAATACTTTGAATTCATATTTTTGAATTCATTTTTATGTTTTTGAATTTAAAATTTCTGCAACGTTTTACAGTATTAAAACTGAAACACAGAACCCATCTATTTGCTTGTTTTTTATGCAATCTATTTATAAAGGATTGTATAAATAACATACAGTTATTTTTTATGCTGTTCCGATAAACGGCGTACTCCCTCAAAAGAGGCGCAATCATGCCCAAAGTTCAGGTATAAAAAAAGCGGTCATTGGCATGACCGCTTTTTTATCATTCAAACTTGAGTTTAAATGCTCATATCTTCGCTAAGTGCCAGTGGATTAGGCAATATTTTCGCCAATGCACGGCATAAAGCAGTCAAATCAGCACTGTCATTCGGCATCAAGGTAATATGACCAATTTTACGGCCTTCACGCTCAGTCTTGTTATAAAGGTGTAAGTGCGCACCATTGAGCGCCAGTACATCTTCAGATTTAGGATGTTGACCAATAATATTGATCATCACCGTTGGACGAACCACTTCGGTTGAACCTAAAGGCAAACCGGCAACAGCACGAATGTGGTTTTCAAACTGCGAGCAAACTGCACCTTCAATTGACCAGTGACCCGAATTATGCACGCGTGGTGCCATTTCATTGGCATATAAGCCTTGTTCGGTCACAAACAACTCAAGCGTCAACACACCGACATAATTCAAATGATTCAGCAGGCGAGTGATGTAGTCTTGCGCAACCGGCTGTAAATCTGTGCTGTGGGGTGCAGGTACAATCGAATGCGACAAAATGCCGTTGTGGTGATGATTTTCAGCCAATGGCCAGGTTTTCACCTCACCATTTTGGCCACGTACCGCAATAATTGAAACTTCACGTGAGAAAGTCACAAAACTTTCTGCAATGAGTTCACCGGCAGGACCAAGTTCTGCCCAAGCCTGATCAATCTGATCGGCTGAACGAAGAACAAACTGGCCTTTACCGTCATAACCACCACGTGAGGTTTTCAAAACGATGGGTAAACCAAGTTCTGCAACAGCGGCCTGCAAGCTCTGAAGTGAAGTAACCGCTTTATAAGGTGCGACTGGAATTTCCAGCTCATCAAACAAGGCCTTTTCAGACAGACGATGCTGGGCAATTGCCAGAGCCTGACGTGGCGGATGCAAGTCTTTTTGCTGGGTTAAAACATCCACATCTACCAGGGGGGTGTTTTCAAACTCAAGGCTGAAAACATCTGCACTTTCGATGAACTGTTGTAAACCGTCTTCAGCTTTGCTTGAGATGACCTGACCCAGCGCTGCGGAAGGACAGTCTGTATTGGCTTCAAAGAAAGTGCATTGAATATTCAGCGGTAGAGCAGCTTGCGCCATCATACGGCCGAGTTGACCACCACCAAAAATACCGATGGTTTTATCCATAAGGTGTGTCCCGTTTTAAGCTTGGCTTTAGTTTTGACCAGGAATGTTTTTGCTTGCCACTTTTTCAGTTTGCGCAGCACGGAATTCAGCAACATTTTTGGCAATTTCCGGGCGTGTTAAGCCTAAAATTTGCGCCGCCATGATGGCCGCATTGGTTGCGCCCGCAGGCCCAATCGCCAATGTACCCACAGCAATACCGGCTGGCATTTGCACGATCGAAAGCAAAGAATCTACACCATTTAGAATGGAAGATTTCACCGGTACACCTAGAACAGGTAAATCGGTTTTTGCTGCACACATCCCGGGTAAATGTGCTGCACCGCCAGCACCGGCAATAATGACCTGAATGCCACGCTCACGTGCTGTTTCTGCATATTCGAATAAACGGTCTGGGGTACGGTGTGCAGAAACAACTTCCGCTTCGAATGGGACGCCAAGCTGTTTCAGCATATTGGCAGTGTTTTCCAGAGTTGCCCAGTCAGATTGAGAACCCATGATAATTCCAACGAGAGGTTGAGTGTCTGCAGCAGCCGCATTCATTGCAAATATTCCATAAACGAATGTAAGGAAGGATAAATCTCGACAAGTGCCAAGCTTTAAATGAATCACAAGCCCGATATTATAGACTGATTTTTCATCTCACCAAAATTTAACAGATACTTTACTGCTATATTTCTGCTGCTTTATAGGTAAATAATAAAAAATCGTCATCAATTCTAAAAAAGTATTAAATTCTTATTTCCAACGATGCTATCGCGTAAAGGCAACATAAAGGTCGCCGTTGAGCTGTGATACAGGGAAGTATTGTCAAATCAACAAAGGATTTTTGTTACTTTTGCTCTCTCAAAAGTCAAGCCATGCCTTCACAAGTTATTTTGGATCATAACTTGAGAAAAAGGCCATGATATAACTCAAATTTCAAATAAAATTATCAAGTTTTACTGACTTCTAAAAACAAAATACACACATCCCACCAGACACAGGCCTGCCCACACATAATCCAGCTTAAAGGGCTGTTTAAACAGAAAAATCATAAAAGGCACAAACACCAGTAAAGTCACCACTTCCTGGGTAATTTTCATTTGTCCCACGGCCCAGCCTTGTTGGGCAAGCAGGCGAGTGGCGGGAATCATAAAGCTATATTCAAGCAGGGCAATCACCCAACTAAATAAAATGGCCTGCCACAACGGGGCATCATGCGGTAAAAACTTGAGATGACCATACCACGCCAAAGTCATAAAACAGTTAGCAATGATTAGCAGCAGCAATGGAAAATACATAACAATAACAGGCACTATGCAGGTAAATGTGATTTAACAAGTTTCGGCTGAAAAAGTACAATATAATCGTTCTTCAGCACAGTAAATTATTACTATATCAATGAATTTTTGTACAAAACTTTTTAGTCTGCTTATTCATCATCAAGCGAATGCAGATGCTTTATTATTATCTGAGCAATTGGATAGGCAAGATCAGTTGGCATTAATTTTTGCTGATTTCTTTCAAAATATTACTTTAGATTACAGCCTCACTAGCTTAAAAAAAAATCGACTATTATCTGTCTAAAGTTCGGAACTATTTTCAATTACATAATCAGCAACCCAAATCCATACAAGAAAAATTGGCATACACGGATGAAATCACTCGGGTTATTCTAAGAGTAGGCGCGTATTTAGGTGAGACTTTAAGGCAGCAAAATAAAAACTGAATTTGGGTAAATACCAAAGAACAAATTTGTACTGATACTGGAAATTTGAAAATGCATAGGCTGATTTTGACTGATCACATACACAAAATCGACCCTATGCACGTAGTTATGGATTTGATCTGTGCAGAAGAGCAACCTAGCTCCCTGTATCAATATGCAAAAGATGTTTTGGGCGAATAAAAAAACCTACAAATATTTTAATTCTACATAAAGACACAACTATCTTTTCCGCAAAACCCTTGATATCGTTGCTTTCAAATTGAATAAATCATGACAACACCACCAACAACAACGTGATGTGTCTAAAAAGCAGTGGAGTTAAAACGCATGCATCTGCATATTTTGGGTATTTGTGGCACCTTTATGGGCTCGCTCGCATTATTAGCACGTGATTTAGGACATAAGGTGACGGGTTCAGATGCGAATGTCTATCCACCAATGTCGACCCAACTGGAAAATGCAGGCATTGGCTTGATGCAGGGTTATGACCGCACCCATTTGCAGCCGCATCCAGATCTGATGATTGTCGGAAATGCCATGAAACGCGGCATTGATGCTGTGGAATATATGCTGAATGAAGGTCTGCCTTATATTTCAGGTCCGCAGTTCTTGGCAGACCATGTTTTACAAGGCAAACATGTGCTGGGCGTTGCAGGTACGCATGGTAAAACCACAACCACGACCATGCTGGCCTGGGTACTGGATCAGGCCGGTTTAAATCCGGGTTTCCTGATTGGTGGTGTACCGCTAGGTTTTAGTGAAAGCGCACGTTTAGGTGGCGGTAAATACTTCTGTGTAGAAGCGGATGAATATGATTCTGCTTTCTTCGACAAACGTTCCAAGTTCGTGCATTACCACCCAAAAACTGCGATTTTAAATAACCTTGAATTTGACCATGCCGATATCTTTGATGATCTGGCGGCGATTCAAAAACAATTCCATCATTTGGTCCGCACTATTCCAAGTGAAGGCCGCATTATTGCCCCAATTACTGAAAGCAATATTGATGAAGTTCTGGACATGGGCTGCTGGACCCCTGTGGTTCGCACTTCATTGGATGCTAATGAGAAAGCATCACTTTCTGCCGAGCAACTGTCCGCAGATGGCTCGCACTTTAAAGTGCTGGAAAACGGCGTAGTTAAAGGTATCGTGAAATGGAATATGACCGGGCAGCACAGTGTGGCTAATGCCTTGGCGACCATTGCCGCAGCTGAACATGTCGGTGTATCCATTGAAACGGCATGTGAAGCACTTTCAAATTTTGGCGGTGTCAAACGCCGTATGGAATTGCTGGATACCGTGAAGGGGATTGAAGTGTATGATGACTTTGCCCATCACCCAACCGCGATTGAAACCACGTTGGACGGCGCACGCAAACGTCTGGGTGAACGCAAACTTTGGGCGATTATTGAACCGCGTTCCAACACCATGCGTATGGGTAGCCACAAAGATGGACTCGCTCATTCTGCACGTCTGGCGGATGAAGTGATCTGGTATCAACCGGAAGGGCTGGACTGGGATTTGCAACCGGTAATTAACGCTGCACCGAATAAAGCCGTTGTGGCACGTTCCCTGGATGACATCATCAAAACTGTAGCCAGTGAAGCAGGTGAGGGTGATGCCTATGTGGCCGCGCTGCTGG
>DKLL01000038.1 GCA_002455755.1 Acinetobacter sp. UBA6641 | reverse complement strand
GCAGAGCACCATGAGTAAAGAATTTGCATGTTCAATTAAACGCATTCGTTTTGACGAAAACTATCAACCAGCAGATAGCACCCGTTTAACCACAAACTTCGCCAATTTGGCACGAGGTGAAAGCCGCCAAGAGAATCTTCGTCGAACTTTAGCGATGATCAACAACCGCTTTAATAGTCTGGCGAGTTGTGACAATCCAAAAGGTGACCGTTATTCACTTGAAATCGATATTATTTCTGCTGAACTCGATGTTGAAGGTAAGGGCCAAACTTTTCCGTTCATTGAGATGCTTAAAAGTACCATTACCGACCATACAACCAATCAACGTATTGAAGGAATGATTGGCAATAGCTTCTCATCTTATGTACGTGATTATGATTTTAGTGTCGTTTTATTGGAAAATGGCTTTAAAACAGGTGATAAACCAGAGAATTTTGGTGATTTACACGGCAAGCTCTATCAACACTTGGTTAATTCAGAAGCCTTTAAGGCCGAGTTTAAGAAACAGCCTGTAATTTGCCTCAGTGTTTCGACCACTAAAACCTATTATCGTACAGCACATGTTCATCCTGTATTGGGAGTGGAATATAAAAATGATGAATATTCACGTACAGATGAATATTTCAAAAAAATGGGCTTAACCGTTCGTTATTTTAAACCTGAAAATGGCAATGCGCCGTTGGCATTCTACTTTGCAGGTGACTTGTTGCGTGACTATAGCGATTTTGAACTAATCAGTGCGATCAGCACCATGGAAAGCTTCCAAAAGATTTATCGTCCTGAAATTTACAATACCAATTCACCGGCAGGTTTAGTTTATCAGCCAAGTTTGAAATATCAGGATTATTCATTGACTCAAATTGTTTATGACCGTGAAGAGCGCGGTCAACTTGCCGTAAAACAAGGTAAATGGACTGAAGAAAACTTTATCAAGCCTTATAAAGACATTCTTGAGCAATGGGCTGCTGGGTTCAAACTAGAAAATGCAAATGCTGCTTAACAAGGCTATTTAATTTAGATACTAGATTTCTTGCATATGTAGTTTAGAACCATTTTGGATTTGCATTGAAAGTTTCCTCTCCTTAAAAGGAGAGGGTTAGGGAGAGGATTTCTTTTTAAATCCCCCTCATCCTGGCCTTCTCCCTGANNCCAAGAGAAGGAACTACAGATATATTTTCAGTCATGGTTCCGGTTCAAATGTTTGGACATTTTAGCTTATGCAAGAGGTTGATTTTTTTGTAAAGAATTTAGAGAAAGAAGATTGGATATGGCCATTTTATTACCCACATCAACAGCAGGCAGCTTACCGAAACCGTCCTGGTTGGCAGAACCTGAGAAACTTTGGTCTCCATGGAAACTGGAAGGTGAACAGCTGCGAGAAGCAAAGCGAGATGCTTTAAGTTTATCACTGCATGAGCAGCGTCAAGCTGGCATTGATATTGTCAGTGATGGGGAACAAACCCGTCAGCACTTCGTGACTACCTTCATTGAACATCTTGAAGGTGTTGACTTTGAAAAGCGAGAAACAGTTCAAATCCGTAAGCGTTATGATGCCAGCGTACCATCAGTGGTTGGCGCCGTATCTCGCAAGAAACCTGTGTTTGTGGATGATGCGAAGTTCTTACGTAGCCAAACCAGTCAACCGATCAAATGGGCATTGCCTGGTCCAATGACCATGATCGATACGCTGTATGATGGCCATTATAAGAGCCGTGAAAAACTGGCTTGGGAATTTGCCAAAATCCTGAATCAAGAAGCACTTGAGTTAGAGGCTGCAGGGGTTGATATCATCCAATTTGATGAACCTGCGTTCAACGTGTTTTTTGATGAAGTAAATGACTGGGGTGTGGCAACTTTAGAGCGTGCCCTTGAAGGTTTAAAATGTGAAACTGCAGTACATATTTGCTATGGCTACGGCATTAAAGCCAATACCGATTGGAAAAAGACTTTGGGTTCTGAATGGCGTCAATACGAAGAAGCCTTCCCGAAACTGCAAAACTCTAAAATTGACATCGTATCACTTGAATGTCAAAACTCACGTGTGCCGATGGATCTGATTGAGCTGATTCGTGGCAAGAAAGTGATGGTCGGTGCAATTGATGTGGCAACCAACCAAATCGAAACACCTGAAGAAGTTGCAGATACTCTACGTAAGGCGCTTCAGTTCGTCGATGCAGACAAACTTTATCCTTCAACCAACTGCGGCATGACACCTTTATCACGTCAAGTTGCCCAAGGTAAACTCAAAGCCTTAAGTGCAGGTGCTGCCATTGTTCGTCAGGAACTCACGGCTTAATTCTAAGGCGTCTCAATAAGTGCAGGGTGGATGATATATTAAATCATCCATTTCCCTGACTTGAGTAAGAGACAAGCCATATATACATTTGAGATAGAAGAGATGATTGAANNGCCACCGACTTTAGAAATGCAATGTCCTTGTTAACGACTGCTGTGAATGTAATTTCAACCCAAGGTACAGCAGGGATGCATGGTTTCACCGCATCAGCGGTATGCAGTGTGACAGATACACCACCGACATTACTGGTCTGTATGAATCAATCATCTCGCTCACATGCACATTTCATTGAGAATAAAATTTTGTCAGTGAATGTCTTAAGCTCACAGCATGAGCAGATTTCGAATGCTTTTGCCTCAAGCAAATTTAGTTCTGAAGAACGATTTAAATTCGGCTCTTGGACAACACTGAAAACCGGTTCACCTGTGTTAGAAGATGCATTGGTGAGTTTTGATTGCCAAATTGAACAAATTCAGGAAGTCGGCACACACAGNNCTCCAATATTCAATTCTTTAAAAGTCAGCGTATCGTGGAATTAATCATTTTTTTAGCCATTGGTGCTTTAGCGGGATTTGCTGCTGGGCTATTTGGTGTGGGTGGTGGAACAATCATCGTTCCACTATTATTTATCGTTTTTACCCAGATGGATTACAGTGCTGATGTCATTATGCATTTGGCATTAGGTACATCATTAGCGACAATCGTCGTCACATCGATTAGCTCATTTATGGCACACCATAAAAATGGTGCAGTAATATGGCCGGTATTTAAAAATTTAGCACCACCTATGGCGCTTGGCTGCTTTGCCGGGGCGGGCATTGCAGGATGGCTTTCGGGTATCCATCTGCAATTAATCGTAGGGGTATTCTTAATTTGGGTGGCGTATACCATGTTCATCGGGGCCAAAAAGGCAGTAGATTCAAGCAAAATGCTTCCTTCAACTGGTAAACAGGTTGCCGCAGGTTCTGTGATTGGTATGGCTTCAGCGATTTTTGGTATTGGTGGAGGGAGCTTAACAGTCCCTTACCTTAACCGTTATGGTGTCGTCATGCAAAAGGCAGTCGGAACATCTGCTGCTTGTGGTTTACCCATTGCCATTGCTGGTGCTTTAGGATTTATGATTTTTGGCATGAAAGCACATGCTGCTGTTCCCAACAGTATTGGCTATATACATACTTATGCATTCTTTGGCATTAGCCTTATGAGTTTCTTTACAGCAAAGTTTGGTGCAAAAACCGCACATGCACTTTCACCGCAAATGCTGAAAAAAAGTTTTGCAGTATTATTGACTATTGTTGGATGTTTTTTTCTTTTGAAAGGGCTAGCAAGTTGAGAAATTTTTAATTAATTCAGCAGATTTTAATAGCCCACTTCATGTGGGCGTATTTTTTATAGAACTTGCCATTAAATTTGCATATTAGGTAGTAAAGATATGCGTTGAATTCCAAGAAACTTCATTGTATACAGCATAGGGTATAAATAATGACCAGATATATCCAAATCAAACAATAGCAGAATTTAATTTTTATTTGAAATTTTTTTCTCAATAAGTTCTTTTAAGAGCAAATTCAATAAAGTTTAGCTACTATTTCAAAGATGTATATATTAATATTTTATAGAAATCAGATAATAAACTTATTACGTAAATCATTTTTGAATCAATTT
>DKLL01000185.1 GCA_002455755.1 Acinetobacter sp. UBA6641 | reverse complement strand
TACCCAATTCACGCCATGCCTTTATGCAACATTATGCTCAGGCGCCCATGCAGTTTATCAATATTTCCGCAAGCGATTATGGACTGAAACAGATTGGGCATATGGGTTATTTTCGAAAAGGTTCGGAAAAAATCTGGGATGAAATAGAGCGTACCTTCGATCACCACCTTGCCAAGCCAAACGGATAGGGATAAAGACAGATGCGCCCACAAAAACTGAGCCGAGAACAAATTTTGAATATCAGTGCCTTGCAATTCAAGCGCTATGGCTATGCTGCGACCAGTATGGAGATCCTGGCCAAAGCCTGTGGACTCACCAAAGCCTCGTTTTACTATTACTATCCCAGTAAAGAGGCTTTATTGATGGATGTTCTGGAACTGACCGGACAATATTTAAATAGCCATTTGTTTAAGCTAGACCAACAAGATGAGCTTTCGATTAGCCAACAGTTTGAATTGATGCATGAACGTGCGATCCGGTTTTTCAGTGATGAAGTCAAGGGCTGTTTAATCGGCATCATTTCAATTGAAGCACGCTATCAGTCTGCTGAAATTTTAGAAAAAATTCGCGCGATTTTTCTGGATTGGGAAATGGCATTTTATCAATTATTTAAACAGCAGCTTACAGTACATGAGGCAAAAATTTTAGCCAAACAAAGCCTGGCCGATTATGAAGGCGCCATTTTAATGTATCGCCTGAATGATGAGCTGTTTTATCTGGATCAGGTCAAGCAACGCATCTTAAAACAGCTGATATAAAATCTTCAGCCACTGGTCATAAAAACATAAGATATTGAATTATAAAATATTAAACTCAATTTAAGGGCAGCTGCTTTAATCAGGCACGACTATGCTGTTCCTTGAATTCACATTTATGCTCGCAACCGAAACGGTCAATATGGGTATAAAACACCCCATAACGTCCGACGTAATATTCTAAAGACTGGTCATAGAAGGTCCAGTAAATCGACCACTCGCCTAAGTCCAGCTTACGAATTCGGGTTTGGGCCTTGGCAGGTAATTTTTTTAAGATGCCCTCTTGCACCACAATGGCCTGACTTAAATTACGTTCGGTCAGATGGCGTTCAAAAAACATCTGGCAGACATCGTCAAACAGTTGCTGTTCATATTCCTCCACCTCATCTACCCTTGCTTCGGGCTTGGATAAAGGCTGTGCCGAGGTTGCATCGGGTTTGATTAAATCGGCGAGCTGCTTGATTCTGAATTGCTGCGAATATTGATTGAGCTGAATTTTTAAAAAGATTTTCCAAAGGACAATCAGTCCAATGCCAAGACATAACCCCAAGAGTATTTTCAGCATAGCGTCACTCTCATGTTAAATAATTATTATTTTTATATTATATAAAACAATTTGAACAAAAATTATACAATTTTTAAAATTTTATGTTATAAAAAAATGAGAATTCCCAGAGATTTTTCTCATGTTTCCTATTTCATCTGTTCAGCACATGCTTGCCAGTTGCCTTACTTTGGACGTTCAGGTCAACAAGGCCAGTTCACGACGCGTGGCGTTTTTACATGAGGTGCCTTGGAATCTGTACCCTGATGATGACTTAGAATAAATCATTCACTACTAAATTCCCCCAGGTCGCCTCAACAGCGGCCTTTTTTATTGCCTGAAAACAAGGAAAAAGCTGATGAATAATCCAATCAATAAAAATGGATTCCCCTCGCCACTGTGCAAACCGGTTGTAGTGCCTTTTAGCAGCACCTCACGCTTCGCTACAGCCGGTCAATTTGCTACTGTTGTGCTGATCTGGTCACTGACACCACTTGCAGCCGTCTGGACAGTGCAGGAAATACATTGGGCGTGGGGTTTAATGATCCGATTCAGCCTGGCCATTCCCATTGCCCTGGCCTGTCAAGCCTATTTCAAAATCAGATTGCCATTGCACCCACAAGCTTTGCTCAGTTATGCCGCCGGTGCACTTGGTCTATTTGCCTCTATGGCTTTTTGCTATATGGGCGCGTCCAGAGTGTCTTCCACGGTGATTTCAATCATCTATGGCAGCGCTCCCTTCGTTTCGGGTTTAGTGGCCATTTATATTTTTCGCAGTGAAAAATTCACTTCCTATCAATGGCTGGGCTTGGTCATAGGTCTGCTGGGCCTGTATTTTGCACTGGGCTTAAACGCGCAAAACATGCTGCTTAGCCCGCTTGGCATCGCATTGGAAATCGTGGCCATGCTTTTATATGTGTTTTCTGCATTTGCAGTGCGTGCTGTAGCTGCCCCTATCCATCCGCTCAGCCAGATGACCGGTGCGACGATTGTGTCATGGCTGGGTTATTGTAGCTTGCTGCCCTTTTTCTGGTCAGAAATGCCTGTAACGCTGCCTTCATTACAAGCCTATATAGCCTTGATTTATAGTGCGGTTTTTTCATCGGTACTGGCGATGGTTTTTTATTATCAGTTACTGAATAAAGTCAATCCCACTACCCTGATGCTGATTACCATCATGACTCCAGTACTGGCCACGCTGTGGGGCAGCTGGCTTAATCATGAAATGCTCAGTTCGCATTTTATTTTGGGGCTGCTGTTACTGTGTACGGGCTTAGCCTGCTATGCTTTGCAAATACGTAGTAAAAATTAAAGAGTCTAGAAAGAAAAATAGAAAAAAATCCCGAGCCGGATGCGGACTCGGGAGGTGCTCAATTCAAGATTTAAGCAAAAAAAGCTTTATTCGAGGTGAATAATTTTGCCATGTTCGTCATGATGAACCACGCTAACCTTTTGCTGGCGTCCCTGTTCAATTGCTTCAACAGTCAGACCAAAATGTTGCCCATAATCGGCGACATTTTTGGCAGAGCTTGTCTTTACCGTTTTTGAAGGTGCAAAATTTGACCATAACAGCAAAGCTACGGCAAAAGCCAATACAGCACTTATTCCATGCTCAATGCCTAAGCCAAAAGCAGAAAAAAGTTGATGAAATACATGATTTTTTTGCAGGCTGACAATTCCCAGCACAATCAATAACGGTCGCCATAACAACAGCCATACCGCCCACATCATGGCGGTAGAGGTATGCGATGCATAACGTTTATGCCACGGCAAGCAATGACGCAAATCAATAATTAAAGGATTATTTTTCATGGATCACTTGCTCATTATTGGCGGTTGAATGACGCATACCCCTATCTGGACTGACCCAGCGTGCGCGCTGGCCGTCGCCGCGTAACAATATTTTAGGGAAGGCCACAATACTGGCCGTCAGGGTGATCAGCCAGAACACAAAGGGATACCAGATCATCCAGAAGTAATTTTTGCCCAGTGACGGTTCATAACGGCTGTCCATCCATTTGCTGATTGCAAACTGCAGCAGGCAGGTCACCCCCAACAGCATGCCGGTGCCATAAGGTAAAAATGGTGAACTGATACCCGATATACCGAGTGGAATAACAAAATGCACCAACCAGAGCATGGCCATAAACAGCATCAAATAAGACCATACCAAGGTCAGGACCAGTTCACACAGCAATGGCCATAAAAAATTCAGTTTCGGTTGAAACAGCACATCGATATTTTTAAGCAGCACCTGCGCCCCGCCCATGGCCCAGCGTAAGCGCTGTTTCCATAAACCCTTAAAGGTTTCCGGCATTAAAATCCAGACTAGGGCATTAGGTTCAAAATGAATATTCCAGCCTGCACGTTGCAGCTTCCAGGTAATATCGATATCTTCCGTCAGCATGTCGGGTGACCAGTAACCCACTTCATGCACGGCACTTTTACGAAAGGCCGTAATCACGCCAGAGACGGTAAACAGTCGTCCAAAGCTGCGTTGTGCCCGTTTAATCATGCCAACAATGGAAGAAAACTCCCCGACCTGAATGCGTCCGATCAGGGTCGAACGGGTACGAATCCGTGGATTACCGGTGACTGCAGCCACAGTCTTATCTTGCAGAAAATGGCGTAGCATCCAGGTCGCAGCATGCGGATCAAGCAAGGCATCGCCATCAATACCGAGCAAATATTCTGCATCGGTGAGCAAGCTGCCGGCCTGCAAGGCCATGGCTTTGCCCTGATTATGCGCCAAATGTACCACACGCAATTTTTCATACCGGTCTGCCAGACGGTTTAACACGGCTGCGGTGTTATCCGAACTGCCATCATTGATTGCAATGACTTCAAAGCTTGGATAATCCAGTGCCAGCGCATGGCTGAGCGTTTCTTCCGCATTGTCGCCCTCGTTAAAACAAGGCACCAGCACTGCCACCTTGGGATATTCAGGCAAAACGTCAGGCTGTGGATACGGCGGATCCTGTCGTTCTTTCCAGTAGAAAATCAGTGCACCGATCATCCATAAATACGACATAAATAATGGATAATAAAAAACAAAGTGCAATGCAGAATGCCAAAAATGCTGCAGCGTTGACATATGGAATTCCTTTAAGGAATAAGTTTGCTGGATTTCATATCAAAGGCTTTGCGCAATACGTGAGTATCCGGATAATCCTGAATCGGATCGTCCGGATAATACGCTTCATGCATCACACCCTGGGTATATAAAGATTCAATGGTCTTGGCCATTTCATCTGAAGGAACACGTTGATTGGTTCGCCAGTTCACCGACTGTAATTCAAACACGGTTTTCTTCATGCCATTCGGATATTGCTTCACGCGATTGACAATATCGCGATAAAAAGCATCCTGATCTGTGGCTTGCTCCATATACGGCATCGCCATGATCGCTGTAAAGTCATAACGGTTAATCGACTGTTCCAGGGACTGTGAATACCAGTTTTCCGCATAAGGCTTCAGTGCAACCTGTGCATACAAATTGCGTGCAGTCAGCAAGAACGGATGATACTGACGGACTTCTTGTGCCAGTTGCATGGCGAAGTCATCAATGTATCTGGTTTTAAAAGCCGTCCACTTTTCCAGATCGGCATCATTATTGCGAATTTTGGCCAGATCTGTGGGTAAACCGATAGAGGCATAGGCACGCAAGGCCTCAGGGCTGGCATCTTCATAGTCAGACAAAGTGGTGTCATCGTGGAATAAAATGCCGTTAAATGGCACTGACTTGGCCAGGTCTTCATAAATGCCGGCAATGGTTTTACGCGCATCGGCAGAAAAAGGACTTAAACGGTGATAGCCCATATTCAGATGTTTGGAATCACCGGCTTGCTGGGTCACCACCACATCTTTGGACACCGGGTTATCTTTTGGTAATTCCCAGGCCAGTAACGGCATCCAGGCATAGACCCGGCTCACCTGAGTCCGGGTTTGAATTTGCCAGGCCACCCGGTTAAACAGGTCTGCACGCATCGGCAAATACCGGTTCGGGAAATACACCATATCCGCAGAACCATTGGCATCCGGATCGGAAAAGGCTTGCAGATACACGGTATTGACTTTCATTGCCACGATCCGGTCAAGCAGATGATCCAGATTGCGTTCCTGCTGAATCGGATCTTTGTCGTAAATGTAATCCAGATCGATATGCATGATTTTTTGCGGACGGTTATTGTCGCCTAAATGTTGCTGGCGATTCTGGATTTCCTGAGCCAAATCGGCCGTAGTCATATTGCCTTCAATCAGAATACGGTTGAGCTGCCCCAATGAATCTTTAGCCGAATCTGCACCATCGTCCAGACTAATCGCAATCGGCATACCTAACTGTTTGGCAATGTTTACGGTTTGCATATTATAGTGACCATAGGGCCAAACCATCACCCGAGGTGATTTCAAACCATGTGCAGTCAATAACTGGTTATTCTGCTTTAAATCACCCGTAATCCGTTGCTGATAATGTTGATCGGATTCATAGCTGGCAGATTTAGGATCGTATAACCGTGTCACTGCCGCCGGTTCCATATTGCCCTGCGGATTGCCCAAAATGCCGCGATGCAGGTTATAACTATGACTGGCAATTTCGACCAGGCCGCTTTCCTGCATCTCTTTCAGTTCAGCCCAGGACAGCATTTGATTGCGCGAAATTT
>DKLL01000227.1 GCA_002455755.1 Acinetobacter sp. UBA6641 | reverse complement strand
AAAATGTGGTGTTAATGCCATCTTATGTCAATATTGGTGCTTATGTAGATGAAGGTACAATGGTTGATACATGGGCAACTGTAGGTTCATGTGCTCAAATCCGCAAAAATGTACATTTATCTGGTGGTGTAGGTATTGGTGGTGTTCTTGAGCCCCTTCAAGCAAATCCAACCATTATTGAAGACAACTGCTTCATCGGTGCACGTTCTGAAATCGTTGAAGGCGTGATTGTAGAAGAAGGTTCTGTGATTTCAATGGGCGTATTCATTGGTCAATCAACCAAGATTTATGACCGTGAAACTGGCGAAATCCATTACGGCCGCGTTCCTGCAGGTTCTGTAGTCGTATCTGGTAGCCTTCCATCTAAATGCGGTACTTATAGCCTATATGCTGCAATTATCGTGAAAAAAGTCGATGCGAAAACTCGTGCAAAAACCAGCCTGAACGATTTATTGCGCGAAGACTAAGATGTAGTCTGCTGCAGAGCATTGATTGTTTCTCGGAGCTTCAACCGCTCCTCGTCTCTACGGTTAGCAATAGCCGTAGGGATTTTTATTTTTATACCCTATTTATCCTGAGTTGGATTATGTTGTTATGAGTACTCTTCGATCTTCCGCTATTCCTGTTTCCGATCCGTCTGCGGGGTTACGTATTACGGAGATTTTCTATTCATTGCAAGGTGAAGCCAATGCTGCGGGATTACCGACCGTATTCATTCGTTTAACCGGTTGTCCTTTACGTTGTACTTATTGTGATACCACTTATTCTTTTGAAGGTGGCGAGCGTCGATCTTTAGACGACATTATTCAAACTACACTGGATTTTAAAACGCCTTATATTTGTGTGACCGGTGGTGAACCANNGAGACCAGTGGTGCTTTAGATGTATCTAAGGTGGATCCGCGAGTTTCCAAAGTACTCGATTTAAAAACGCCAACTTCTGGAGAAGTTGCACGAAATTTGCTTAGTAATCTCGATCATTTAACCCAGCATGACCAAATCAAGTTCGTGATTTGTAACCGTGAAGACTATGAATGGTCAAAACAGCAGGTTGAACAGTATAAACTTGCAGACAAAGTCAGCACTGTCTGGTTCTCACCTGCTTTTGCTGTAGAAAAAGGCGCGGTAAAGTTACCGCAACTTGCGCGTGATTTGGCTCAATGGATTTTAGAAGACCATCTCCCTGTTCGTTTCCAGTTGCAATTGCATAAATTGCTTTGGAATGATGAAACTGGTCGTTAATCTGTTTTTGTTATTACATACCTATTTTTTGGAGATTTGGATATGCGCCCTCGTGCCATAGTTTTGTTATCTGGCGGCTTAGACTCAACAACATGTTTGGCGTGGGCGCAAGCACGTTATGAATGTATTGCTTTAAGTTTCATGTATGGTCAGCGTTCCACCACTGAACTGGATGCTGCCCGCGCATTAACCCAGCGTGCTGGCGTAGAACACCGGGTGATTAATATCGATTTAGGTAACCTGGGCGGTTCTGCATTAACAGACCATAACATTGACGTACCAGAACATGAACAAGAAGGTATTCCTGTAACTTATGTTCCAGCACGTAACACAATATTTCTGTCTTATGCACTCGCAGCGGCGGAAGTTTTTGGTGCTGAAGCCATTGTGATTGGCATCAATGCCGTTGATTATTCAGGCTATCCTGACTGTCGTCCTGAATTTATTGAAGCTTTTGCCAACATGGCCCGCCTTGCAACCAAGGTGGGTGTAGAAGGAAAACCTCTTAAATTTGAAACACCTTTGTTACATTTATCCAAAGCAAATATCATTCGCTTAGGTATAGAACATGGCGTAGACTATAGTCAAACGGTGTCTTGCTACCAAGCAGACGACCAAGGACGTGCTTGTGGTAAATGCGATAGCTGCCGCTTACGTAAACAAGGTTTTGCTGATGCGGGTATCGCCGATCCGACACGTTATATACCGTCATAACAGGGTACAGTACATGAAAAATTTAAAGTCAAACATTATTCTTTCTACATTGGTTTCTGCGGTTGCATTCATGGCTACTGCTTCAAATGCAGCTGAAACAAACAAGCTTCAGGAAGCTTATAAAAGCACCAATGTAAAATCTGCGTTAATTAATGTTTGTAAAGAAGAAACTGCCAAAGGCAAATAACTCAGTTCAGCTGAAGTGAGCAAATACTGTTCTTGTGCAGTGGAAGCTGATGGCCGTTTAACCAATGCACAAAAATGGGAAATCCAAAGTACCATTAACCAGAAAAAAAGCCCTGCGACTCTAGCTTTTGTACAAAAACAAAATAAAGATCTTCAAGCTTGTTTTGGTCCAGAATTAACAGGCAAGCTTAAAAACTTGACTGAAGAAGCAATGAAATCTGCTCAACAACCTAAAAAGTAAGTTGATTCAGATTGAATAAAAGCCTGCATCGTTGCAGGCTTTTTTATGACTTAAAATTACTTGCCTCACTTCAGCATAAACATCGCTAAATTCGCTATCATGGCAGCATAAATCTACCATACATATGACAAATTCAACTTTACAAGGATGAACCCATGTCGGCTATTACCCTGCCCAATCAAACTTTTCCAGCGACAACTGGAGAAATCAACCTGACTGAAATGCCAACAGAATGGCTGATTGTGTATTTTTATCCAAAAGATTCTACGCCCGGCTGTACCACTCAGGCGATTGGTTTCTCGTGTTTAAAAGATCAGTTTGATGCCTTAAATACCACTATTCTTGGGNNGCCTTAAATACCACCATTCTCGGGATTTCACGTGACTCGGTGAAAGCTCATCAAAACTTTACCGAAAAACAGAATCTGACCATCAACCTGATTAGCGATAAAGAAGAAGTCCTGTGCAATCTTTTTGACGTGATTAAAGAAAAAAACATGTATGGCAAAAAAGTTATGGGTATTGAGCGTTCAACCTTTATTTTCCATAACGCCAAACTGGTCAAAGAATACCGTAAGGTCAAAGCCGCAGGTCATGCAGAGCAGGTACTGGAAGATTTAAAAGCACTTCAAGCTGCTTAAATCCTGCATTAAAAAAGGCATTCATTTTCTAATGCCTTTTTTATTCACTTAGCTGATTAAAGAAATGACAATCGACCACATTACGCACCCAATCAGCACATCCAGTATTTTCCAGGCTTGTGAACGTTGAAAAATCGGTTGCAAATAACGTGCTGCATAGCCCAAGCTAAAAAAGAATAAGAACGATGCCGTGATAGCCCCTAAGGCAAAATATAATTGCGTGTTCGGATATTGAGTCGAAATTGAACCCAGTAATACCACCGTATCCAGGTATACATGTGGATTCAGCCAGGTTAAGCCTAAACAAATCAACAAAACTTTGCATAAAGAAGGCACATCGTTTGGTCTGACTTCTAAACGCTGCTCAGCTTTCCAGGCCTGATAAAAATGCTGGGCACCATATATAAACAAGAATATCGCCCCGAAATACCTGGCAATATTCAGCCAATCAGGATGCAATAGGACCAGTTCTGAAAAACCCAATACGCCGGCTGCAATCAAGATGGCATCAGACAAGGCACAGCATAGACAAATGCTAAAAACATGTTGCTGTTTTAAGCCTTGTTTCAATACGAATGCATTTTGTGCACCAATAGGTAGAATCAGACTTAAACCCATGGCAAAACCATGTACGGCACTATTCAACATAACTAGTTAACTTAAAATAATGTAAAAATCTTGTCGTGAATTATCGCCGCTTAAGATACAAATTAAGTATGATTAAGAAAATATCAACTTAACTCAGTTTTTCTTAGATTAGGCTTATGCTCTCAAACAAATCATGTGAAGCTTTTCTTGCCGTGGCTGAGTCAGGCAGTTTTGAATACGCCGCTCAACAACTTTACATTACCGCATCTGCAGTAACGTTACGTGTACAAAGCCTGGAAAAAGATTTGGGAAAAATTTTACTGCTGCGGGAACGTCCATGTCGGGTCACATAGGCCGGTCAAAAGCTGCTGGAACATCTACAGCATCAACGTCTACGTGAACAAAATCTATTACAACAATTCATGGGACAATCCAGCCAGCATGAGTTTCATCAATTCAGTATTGCCACCAATGCTGATTCTTTATCGACCTGGCTGCTCAAAGTCCTGCAAAGCACATTAATCGAGCATAAAATTGCCCTTAAACTGTCTCTAGATGACCAGACCCAAACCCATCAGCTGCTTGAAACCGGTTTGGTGAATGCCTGCATCTCGACTGAATCGACTGCCATGAAAGGCTGTGAAGTGCATTATCTCGGGCAGATGACTTATCGCATGGTCGCCACACCTTCTTTTGTAGAAAAGTGGTTTAAAGATGGCATTCACCGCGATGCCTTAAGGCAGGCCCCTGCGATTATTTTTAATGGTAAAGATCTGATGCATCATCAGGTAATCCTGAACTTGTTTGGATTAAATCAGCAAAGTTATCCGCATTATTTTATTCCCTCTTCTACCTCTTTTTTAGAAGCGGTGCATCTGGATTTGGGTTTTGGCCTGTTGCCTGAATATCAGATTGCTGATGATCTGCAAAGCGGGAAATTGATTGAAATTATGCCAAATGCCAAAACCGAAATGAAACTGTATTGGCATCACTGGAAGCAGCAATCTGCGCTACTGCAACAATTGACGAATGACCTGCTAGAAAAGGCTCAACAGCAGATGAATTAAAAACCGAAATCAGCAAATATGTTATGGCAAATCCTAGCGCTTATTTGCGTTGCCATTGTCCAGACACTTCAATATTGACTTTCTCCCCGATGCCGCCAAAAGCTTTTTTCATGCCAAAATCACTGCGCTTAACCATGGTTGTAGCTTCTACCTTCATAAGTTGTGGATCAGAGGGATTGAGTTCCAGGGAGGTATCCAGGATCACTGGCCGGGTGATACCGCGCAAGGTCAGATCCCCTTTGATCTTGTATTGATGATGTCCTAAAGGTATAAATTCATGACTGTTAAAAGTCGCGGTTGGATATTTCTCTGCATAAAACAAATCTTCACCCAAAATCATGTTTTCCAGTGAAGGCTTGCTCAAACTTAGGCTATTTACTTGCAGTACAAACTGTGCCGAGGCATTTTGTGGGCTTGCAGGATCAAAACTCATGCCAGACTGAACCTGCTGAAATTTTCCTTTTACAATAGAAAAACCCATCGACTTCACGTTAAAACCCACATAGGTCTTTGGAGTCAGGGTCCACTCCTGGGCATGGATCTGCGCAACGATACCCAGATTAATTACACTGGCCATCAAGACACTTTTTAAGATGGTTCGGATATTCATCTTATCCACTCCTGGGTCGTGGCAATGCTCTGCCTCGACCTAAAAGCTTACTTAAAATTGTTCCAGATTGTTTTTATCTTGTGTCAGGTATTTGTGCTGCAATTGTTGATAAGTGGAGGTATTCTGAAATTTGTGTAAAAACTCGCTGGTGCCCAGCGGAAAAGCAGATTCGATAATTTCACCACGATAATATGCTTCACGTAGCGGGGTTGCTGAAATTGCGCCAACCAGACTGTCCAGTTCCACCATTTGCCATTCCGGAAACAGCTTGAGATAATAGGAAGATTCATCTTTAAAATGACCAATCAAACCGATTTTGGTATCTGATTCAGCAACTTCCGTCACCAGCGATTTAACCAGTTGTTGCCATTTTTGATCATCATAAACATCAATGACATGTACAAACTTGATGCGCTGCTGATCTGCTTCTGAAAAATTGGACAAAATCATCTGTTCACGTTCAGCCGCAGTAAAAGGATTTTTAATATTGCGTTCATTTTGTGCTGAACCAA
>DKLL01000029.1 GCA_002455755.1 Acinetobacter sp. UBA6641 | reverse complement strand
ATTTCCCACCCCGATGCTGGTAAAACCACCATGACAGAAAAACTGCTGTTATGGGGCAAGGCAATTCAGGTTGCAGGGATGGTCAAAAGCCGTAAGTCAGATCGTGCTGCAACGTCTGACTGGATGGAAATGGAAAAAGAACGGGGTATTTCAATTACTACTTCGGTGATGCAATTCCCCTATAAAAATCACGTTATCAATCTGTTAGATACTCCGGGGCATGAAGATTTCTCGGAAGATACCTACCGTACTTTAACTGCGGTTGACTCTGCACTAATGGTCATTGACGGTGCAAAAGGGGTGGAAGAACGAACCATTAAATTAATGGAAGTGTGTCGTATGCGCGACACTCCTATTATCTCTTTTGTCAACAAAATGGACCGCGAAATTCGTGAACCATTAGAATTGCTTGATGAAATTGAAAATGTCCTGAAAATCCGCTGCGTACCGCTTACGTGGCCAATGGGTACAGGCCGTGATTTTGCCGGTGTATATAACATCCTCGAAGAAAAATTCTACGTTTACAAAGCCGGTTTTGGTTCGACCATTACCGATATTGAAATCCGTGATGGCTATGACCATGCTGACTTGCGTGAAAAAGTGGGTGAGCTGGCGTTTGCTGCTTTCGAAGAGTCTTTGGAACTGGTACAGATGGCCAATGATCCATTAGATCGGGAAGAATTCCTGGCAGGCCGTCAAACGCCGGTCCTGTTCGGTACGGCATTAGGTAACTTTGCAGTCGATCATGTCTTGAATGCCTTTATTCAATGGGCACCAAAACCGAAAGCGCATCCTACCCATGAACGTGCGGTAGAAGCGACTGAAGAGGGCTTTACCGGTTTTGTTTTCAAAATTCAGGCTAATATGGATCCAAAACACCGTGACCGTATTGCATTCATGCGTATCTGTTCGGGTAAGTATGAAAAAGGCTTGAAAATGAATCATGTCCGTTTAGGTAAAGATGTGCGGATTAGTGATGCCTTGACCTTTTTGGCGGGTGAGCGTGAACAGCTGGAAGAAGCATGGCCTGGGGATATTATCGGTTTGCACAACCACGGTACCATCCAGATTGGCGATACCTTTACTTCGGGTGAAAACCTGCATTTCACCGGTATTCCACACTTCGCACCGGAAATGTTCCGCCGTGTACGTTTAAAAGATCCCTTGAAGTCGAAACAGCTGCAAAAAGGTCTGAAAGAGTTGTCTGAAGAGGGTGCAACGCAGGTGTTCATGCCGCAAGTCAACAATGACCTGATTGTGGGTGCAGTCGGTGTGCTACAGTTTGATGTGGTGGCGTATCGTCTGAAAGAGGAATACAAGGTCGATTGCGTGTACGAGCCTGTGAATATCAATACCGTGCGTTGGGTTTCATGTGATGATGAAAAGAAATTCAATGAATTCAAGAAAAAGGCGCATGATCAGTTATCCTTGGATGGTGGTGGGCATTTGACTTATCTGGCGCCAAGCCGTGTGAATTTGCAATTGATGCAAGAGCGTTATCCGGATATCCAGTTCCGTGCGACACGCGAGCACTAAAATAAGCAAAAATAAAACAGCTTCTTCATGAAGCTGTTTTATTAGAATCATTCAGATAAATGAATTACTAAATAAAAAGAGTAGTGAGCATGAACGGGAAAATAGGGGCTGCATCGGTAATCGCCATTGGTCTGATGCTCAGTGCCTGTGATGCTTCCAAACAAGAATCCAAACAACAAGATCAAGAACAGTTGCCAGCTTCGGTCGTTAAAACCGAGCAGGCTGATGTGTTGCCTTATTTAAATATTCAGGAACAAGAGGCAAAAATAGCCTTGCCTTTTTGTGAAACCAAGAACTGTATTGACCTGAGTATTCAAACGGTACATACCGAAGATGTCTGGTTAAATGAATGGATTGCCAAGAGTCAAGCCAAAGTCATTCAGGATCAGATTGGCAGCAAACAGGAGATGAGTCTGCAACAGGCCATTAATGCCTATGTGAAAAAGTCTGATGTCTGGCAGGCTGAATTTTCCAAAAATAAACCGTATGAATTGGCAATGTATACCCGAATTGCTTATCAGCGTAATCAATATGTGTTGATGCAGCTAGGGGTAGATACCAATCAAGAAGGGATTAAAGTTAAAGAACGTTATTACTTCTTTGTGGCAGATCGTAAAAAGCAGAAAGCTGTATCTTTACTGGATGTGATCGAGTCAAAACAGCAAGGGGCCATGAATGAGATTGTGCAGCAGGCCTATCAAAAATGGTTAAAGCAGCAGAAGGCTGACGTTCAACGGAAAGCGCCAAAAAAACTGTATTGGGGACAGGCAGACTGGTTCTTTGATCAGGAAGGGATTGGTTTACATTATCGTACCCATGAAATTGTGAAAGATGGCGCTCAGCTGGATATTTATTTAACTCAGGCGCAAACTCAACAGATATTGAAAGCCGATGCGTATCAGCATATGTTTTAGTCATCCGGAAGAAATACAGACATCAAGTAAACCTCCATTTACCAAATTTAAGTTTATAGGTCAGATGATGCTAAAAAATAAAACGATCTTTCCCCTCAGTCTAATTGCTACAGCAATTGCATTAACGGCATGCCAACCTAAACAGCCTGAGCCCAAAGAGGACAAAGTGGCCCAGTCCCAACCTGCTAAAGCAGAAGCTTTAACATTGGCAGGCGACACGGAAAAGCTGACTTTAAATTTGCCTGAATGTGATGGTAATAGTTGTCCTGAAATAAATATCGAGCGTCTTTCCAGTAACCAGGCGTTTATTGATGAATTTATCGATCAAAAAATTTTAAAACAGCTGGATCAAACTCTTGATATTTCGCCGAAATCCGTAAAGACAGACCAGCAGACCACTACGGCTGCTGAAAAATCGCAAGATTTGACTCCGGTTCAGGCAGATGAAGCGGCTGCATCCACCTCTATTCAAACACCGAAGCAGAAACTGGAACAACAGCTCGCGCCTTATCTGACCACATTCTTATCACTCGATAAAGAGCTGAAAGCTTTAAGTGCCAATCATCAGATTAGCCTGATGATTAAACCGAAAATTCTCAATGCAGGCCAACCTTTGGCAACCGTGGTATTAAACTCCAGCAGTTATCTGGGCGGGGCACATGGTTCATCGTCACAGCACTATTATAATTTTGACCTGAAAAAGAAAAAACTGGTCGAACTGGATGATATTTTGGCACCTAACCAGAAAGCTGTACTGGACCAAAAAGCACATGAAGAGTTCAAGCGTTGGGTGATTGAATCCAAACTGGCCAGCAGTGTGGACGAATACGAACAGGCATGGAAATTCACCTTATCGGACAATTTCTATTTATCGACGCAAGGCCTGATTTTGCAATATGGCGAATACGAAATTGGACCTTATGTGGTGGGATTGCCACGTTTAACCATTCCATATGAGCAGTTGCAAACCGTGTTGAAGAAAGCCTATTTGCCTCAGCCTGAAGTCAAAAATGATGCCGCATCGGCAAGTACGCCTGTGGCAAAGAAAGTCCAATCTTGATGTCTTATTCACTGTTTGATACCCATACCCATTTTGATGTTCCCGATTTCGATCCAGATCGGGAACAGCTGGCGCATGCGGCAAAGGCAGTGGGTGTTGAGCGCTTGATTCTGATTGGTTTTGTCCAGTCACGGTTTCAGGATTTATTGCAAAGTCACCAGTTTTTAAATCAATTACAGGATGCACCGCAAAGTTATCTGGCACCGGGCTTGCATCCTTTTTATATTGAACAGCATCAAGCATCACATCTTGCAGATTTAGAGTTTTTATTAAAAACAGAAGATTGTGTTGCGGTTGGAGAAATTGGTCTAGACACTTTTTTGAAGCAGCACAAGCAGGCAGAACTTTTTCGGAAGCAACAAGATTTTTTTGCCGCGCAGCTTGAGTTGGCGCNNGTGGCGCAAAAGTATAATAAACCGGTATTGTTGCATATCCGGAAATCGCATGCGGAAACACTGGCGATATTAAAACAGCAGCAATTTAGTCTAGGTGGGATTGCCCACGCTTTTAGCGGCGGAGTAGAAGAAGCCAAGGCCTTTATTAAACTAGGTTTTAAAATTGGCGTCACTGGGCAAATTACCAATCCGAATGCCAAAAAACTGCATCGAGTCGTTCAGCTCATTGGTGCTGAACATCTGGTTTTGGAAACCGATTGTCCCGATATGACGCCTTTATGCTGTCAAAGTTCTACTGGACATCGAACCCGCAATACCCCCGTCAATTTACCTTATGTTCTGGATGGACTGGCACAAACGCTGAATCTGGATCAGGCCAGGCTGGCCGCGCAACTATGGCAGAATTCCTTAGAGGCATTAAGACTAGGGTCATAAAAACTATTATAGACGCACCTTTTATCGATAAATATTCGTATTTAGGTACAGGCTTTGCTATGAATAGAGCTTGATGGATGAACGTTCTTTTTTTGCAAGTCTAAAAAATCCATTTTCTATACTTAAAAGCTGTCTATACTATTTTTAAAATCTAAATGACAAGAATGAGCGAATTATGCAAAGTAATAACCCCATTTTGACCCGGGTGGAAACCCATAGCGATTTTAACAACACCATGACGGTGCAAGGTGCGATTCAAAAATCGGTGCTTTTGACAGTCATTGCTGCTGTGGTTGGTTTATCACTGTTTTTATATAGCTTTATGACCCTGAATATCTCGATTGCCTATTCGGCTGCCATAGTGGGTGCGATCGGTGGATTTATTCTGGCGCTGATTACAACCTTCAAGCCAAATACTGCACCGACATTGGCTATTCCTTATGCGCTGTTTGAAGGGGCATTTTTAGGCGGAATTTCGGTGATATTCCAGCTGAAGTTTCCTGGAGTTCCTTTACAAGCCTTGCTTGCCACATTTATCACTACCTTGGTGATGTTTGGCTTGTATCGTTTTCAGGTTATTCGTGCCACTGAAAAATTTAAAGCGGTAGTGATGTCTGCTTCCATTGCGATTGCCCTGGTATTCGTGGTGCAAATGGTCATGGCTTTGGCGTTTGGCTCAAGTATTCCTTACATTTTTGAAAGCAACTGGCTGGGGATCGGCTTTGCTGCCTTTGTCGCCGTGATTGCTTCTTTAAACCTGATTCTCGATTTTGACCTGATTGAATCCTCTGCTGCACAATATGCACCAAAAGCAATGGAGTGGTTATGTAGTATTGCCATGTTGGCGACTTTAGTGTGGATGTATTACTCCTTCCTGCGTTTGCTAGGATTGCTATCAGGGGATGATTAATCCTTTTCACCATGACAGTTAGCCAGATACAAGATCAATCCCCAAATGCTCCCTTATGGTGGAGCATTTTTTATGGTTTTTACACAACAGGTTAAAAAAAGGCGCATTATGCAATTTCGCAAATGCTCCAGAGTTGGCATTATGCTGGTAAATTATTTTGAGTGAGATTCACATGGCACAAGGACTATTGACGGGTAAGCGTTTTCTCATTGCGGGTATTGCAAGTAAATTATCCATCGCATTTGGTATTGCTCAAGCCTTGCATCGTGAAGGTGCTGAACTGGCATTTACCTATCCGAATGAAAAATTAAAAAAACGTGTTGATGACTTTGCTGAGCAATTTGGTTCAACGCTCGTTTTCCCTTGTGATGTGGCGGTAGATGCTGAAATTGACAATGCATTTGCGGAACTGGCAAAACATTGGGATGGTCTGGATGGCGTGGTTCATTCAATCGGTTTTGCACCAGCACATACTTTAGATGGTGACTTTACCGATGTTACCGACCGCGAAGGTTTTAACATTGCCCATGACATCAGTGCTTACAGNNGTTTTAACATTGCACATGACATCAGTGCCTACAGTTTTATTGCCATGGCACGTGCAGCTAAACCTTTGCTTAAAGTGCGCCAAGGCTGTTTGCTGACGTTGACTTATCAAGGTTCTGAACGTGTAATGCCGAATTACAATGTTATGGGTATGGCTAAAGCTTCTTTGGAAGCGGGTGTACGTTATTTGGCGTCTAGCTTGGGTAGCGAAGGGATCCGCGTGAATGCGATTTCAGCAGGTCCAATCCGTACTCTTGCAGCTTCAGGCATTAAATCATTCCGTAAAATGCTCGACCTGAATGAAAAAGTTGCACCACTGAAACGCAATGTAACGATTGAAGATGTCGGTAATGCGGCATTGTTCCTGTGCTCGCCTTGGGCCAATGGGATTACCGGCGAAATTCTGTATGTGGATGCCGGGTTTAATACTGTAGGTATGAGCGCTGATTTAATGATGGATGGTGAATAAATTCATCTAAAAGCTCCTCCCTTTTTTAAAGAGAGGTTGGGAGGGATTCTGTAATCTCCCCAAACCTCTGCNNAAAATATGGCACTAAAAAAGACCGCATTTGCGGTCTTTTTTATATTGAAGCTTAAGCGATTAAGCCTGACCTTCAGCAGCGGCTGCTTGAGCACGTTGCATATTGGCTTCGAATTCAGCGTCGAAGTTAATTGGGGTAAGCAGCAATTGCGGGAAGCTTCCTTTAGTCACCATATCATTCACTGCTTCACGTAAAAACGGGAACAGGATATTTGGGCAGTAAGCACCCAGAATATATGGCAGACGTTCTTCTTCAACACCATCGATCAGGAAAATACCGGCTTGAGTCACATCGACGATAAATGCAGTATCACCCGCGTTATTCGCTTGAACCACGACTTGTAATGCCACTTCGTAATGCGTTGCATCAATTTTTTCTGCAGAAGAAGACAGATTGATATTGAGTTCAGGCTGCCATTCCTTGGTAAATACTTGCGCCCCAGGTACTTCAAAAGAAATATCTTTAGTATAAATACGTTCTAGTGCTAATTGCGGTTGAGCTTGTTGTTCACTCATTCTTTAATCCTTAATATGAAGAGGTGACTTAATAAAATGTTAAGCCAATAATTCGTTTAATTTTCCTTCACGCTCTAGAGCATAAAGTTGGTCAAAACCACCAATAAATTGGTCGTTAATAAAGATTTGTGGAACAGTACGGTGATTGGTGCGCTGCATCAATTCAACACGTACTTCAGGCGCTTCGTTAGATAAGTTAATTTCTTTATATTGAACGCCTTTACGCTCAAGAAGTTGTTTTGCGCGAATGCAATAAGGGCATACGGTGGTGGAATAAATAATTACTTCAGCCATTCAAATTCTCCAAGCGTATTATTTGCTTTTAATCAGGGGTAAACCTTGAACTTTCCAGTTGTTGATCCCGCCATCTAAACGATAGCTGTCAGCATGACCGACTTGTTGTAAAGCAGTACCTGCGATTTGTCCCAGGTTACAAATAAATACCAGGGGTTGCTCCGCAGATTTTAACTCTTCTATATGACTTGTAATCTGGCTATATGGGATATTACGGCTACCGCTGATATGACCTTCACGGAAATCTTTGGCATCACGTAAATCAATCAGCATTGCATTTTTAGCTTTCACTAAAATACCTAAAGATTGTGGTGAAATTTTACGACCATTGCGTTGTCCTTCTAAAACGAAAAACAAAACAACCAACGCCCCGAGTGTTCCAAACAGGAAGGGGTGATTACCCATAAATTCGAACCAACGTTCCACAAGTCACCTAATTACAATTCAAAATTGCGTAGAGTATAGCCTATAAATATGGCGATCAAAATCACCGCTTCAAGGGCTAAGGGTTAAGAAAAATTAATTTTTTTGCTGTGCTTCAGTAATTTCATCAATTAAACGCAAATAACTGTCTAAACGGCGTTGCAAGATTTCACTGGACTCGGCTGCCTGACGCAAAGCACATTGCTTTTCATGCTTATGGGTACAATTCCGGAACTGGCAATGTCCGAGCAAATTTTCAATTTCAGGAAAGCCATGCTGCACTTTGGCCAGATCCAGATGCCATAAACCGAATTCACGAATTCCCGGCGAATCAATCAGTGCTGCACCTTCACCAAAGGCAATCAAGCGGGTAGAGGTGGTGGTGTGCTGACCAAGGGCCGAGTTTTCCGAAATGATATTGGTTTTTTGTGCGGCATCCGGAACCATGGCATTAATCAGTGAGCTTTTACCCACCCCAGACTGACCGACAAAGGCCACGGTTTCACCGGCCAGGCGTTTTGCTAGTTCAGTCAAATCACCATTCGATTGAGTTTGCATCACTTCATAGCCTAATGCCTGATACTCTTGCATCAGGGTCAAAATCGGGTCATTTTCCTGAATCAAATCAGATTTATTGAGTACCAGTAGTGCTGGAATGTCAGCATCGGCACAGGCCACCAGATAGCGGTCAATTAAACTGGGAGCAACTTCCGGGAAAGAGGCAAAAACAATCACAATCAGACTGACATTGGCCGCGACTGGCTTGACCTTGTGATAACGGTCCGGACGGGTCAGCAAGGACTGGCGAGGATGAATGGCGGTAATAATACCCAGACCGGTATTCGGATCGGCCTGCCATTTGACCCGGTCACCTGTGACCAGCGCTTCCAGATTGGTACGGGTGTGACAACGCCATACACTGCCGACTTCAATCGGCTTCCAGAACGGTTCGGGTTCACCTGCTGCAACAATAGGCTTTAGCGGATGCTCATCAGGCGTTGAGAGGGCTTGCACCTCAAGTTGACGACCATAGTGCTGAACCACCAGGCCTTCCAGGTCACTTGAAGTGTCGATTTCTTCTTGACGTGTTTGATGCTGTTTCTGAATGCGACGCTGCTGCTGTTCAGTTAAACGACGTTTACGAATTAAAGCCATTCATATCCTAAAAAAGCATGGACTAAGAATGGCAAAAATAGCATGAAGCGGGGTAGGAGTTACAGCCAAGTTGCAATAAATTTGCTACTATAGCGGTTTTTAAGCCTAATAAGATTGCACATTTATGAGCAGCACTCCTGATACCCGCCTGATTTGGATTGACCTGGAAATGACAGGTCTGGATACAGATAACGACCAAATTATTGAAGTTGCAACTATTGTGACTGACGATAACCTGAATATTCTGGCGGAAGGTCCGGTGCTCGCTGTACATCAGTCGGATCGCGTACTCAATGCGATGGATGAATGGAATACGCGTCAGCATGGACAGTCAGGTTTAATTGAGCGTGTACGCCGCAGTAAATTGACCGCACAAGATGCCGAACAGCAAACCTTGGAATTTCTAAAAAAATGGGTCAATCCAAAATCATCGCCGATGTGCGGTAACTCGATTTGTCAGGATCGCCGTTTCCTGCACCGTTTAATGCCGGAAATGGAACAGTTTTTCCATTACCGTAACCTGGATGTATCTTCAGTGAAAGAACTGGCAAAACGCTGGCGCCCAGAAATTATGAGCGGCCTGAAAAAGAATGCCTCACACCTGGCGATGGATGACATTCGTGATTCGATTGCCGAACTGAAATATTATCGTGAATATTTCTTTATCATGAATAAATAAAGCAGTATTGATAAATGGATAGAAAAGGGGCGAAAGCCCACTGCTGTCCCATAATTTAATTTAAGTAAATTTTGGATTGACGAATGTGGCAGGGATGCCACATGTTATCCACCATAACATGGATGTTATGTATGGGTAACAAAGGCTTTTGCTTACTTTTGGCCTGTCAAAAGTAATCCATTGCCTACACAAATACATTTCGATTTTATTGAAAATCTGTGGCTGTGACAGACTTTAATTTATCTATGAAATTTTAAACTTTCTCATCAGTAAAGAATTAAAGAAAATAAGGACGATTGGATTAACAACCGAAAGTCTACAAACAGACTTCATAAAAATTCATCTATATGATTCTAATTCGAAATTAACCATTTTCAGCAAAATAAAGACCCTTGACAGAACTATGGAACGGTACTGGGCTACAGCCTCTTTTTTATGCATTGTTATAAGTACTGAACAATGCTGAAGAGATAGATTATCGGATTGAGCCGGAATTTGATAAAATGCAGCGGTGTTTTTTAGCTGTTAGATGACGAATGACTGATCTTCCTGAAGATGATGAATATGAGCGCCGTTTTGCCGGGGTAGAAAAAATTTATGGAGATGAGGCGTTTCGTCAGTACGAACAGAGCCATGTGATGGTGATCGGGATTGGCGGCGTCGGTTCCTGGGCAGTTGAAGCCTTGGCACGTACCGGCATTGCTGAGCTGACCCTGATTGATATGGATGTGGTCGCTGCATCGAATATTAACCGTCAATTGCCGGCCATGAGTTCGACCTTGGGACGGGAAAAAATTGAAGTGATGGCCGAGCGCTGTTATTCGATTAATCCACGGATTAAGATTAATCTGGTGGATGATTATTTAACCCCAGACAATGTCAAAGAACTTCTAGCCAACTCCCCGGATGTGGTTTTAGACTGTATTGATGATGTCAAGGCCAAACTGGCCTTAATGCTGCATTGCCGTTTTAATAAAATTCCGCTGATTGTATCGGGTGGAGCTGGCGGAAAACTGGATCCGTTAAAAATTCGGGTTGCCGATTTGTCCAAAACTGAACAGGACCCGATGCTGGCGAAACTGCGTAGTCAGTTGCGTGCCAAGGGTATTTGCAAAAAGCCGAAAGAGAAATTTGGCATTAGCTGCGTTTATTCCATTGACAATCCATTTTCTGGCGCAGAGGTGTGTGCCAGTGCCGGCTTGCGCTGTGGCGGTTATGGCTCGGCTGTAGTGGTCACTTCAAGTTTTGCCATGGTGGCCGTGGCAGAAGTATTAAAAAAATTGGCATTGAAAAAGCCTAAAACTGAAACTGCTCCATCAGTTTAAACAGAAAAAAAGATGAAGATGGATGAACTCGATTCTAGCTATTCGGGTTCATTCAAACTTTGTATATAAAATAAAAATGCATAAATCGCGTATAAATTTATTCAACCTACTTCAACAAAAAAGCCAAAGTATTTTTCTATTATTCGACCTAAAAATAACACTCATGAATCCGGATCATTTTATTGAATTGCTAAAGGCTGCATCATGATGAAACGCATTAATGTGGTTGGGACATCTGCATCGGGTAAAACCACATTTTCCAAGGCGATGGCAGAAAAACTCGGGCTACAGCACATTGAACTGGATGATCTGTTCTGGCAGGACAACTGGCAACAAAGTGCAGATGAAGTGTTCCTTGCGAAATTGGCGACTCAAATGAATCAGACAGCAACGGGTTATGTGATTGACGGCAATTACTCGCGAAGCATTCCGGTGAAATGGCGCGAGGTTGATGTGGTAATCTGGCTGGATATTCCCTTTCATGTCAATATGTGGCAATCGCTAAAGCGGGCGATACAACGTGCAGTAACAGGCCGAACACTTTGGCCAAGTTCCAATAACACAGAAAGTTTCAGTCGAATGTTGAGCCGGGATTCGATTATCTGGTGGATGATCAAAACCCACCAGAAGAACCGGAAAAAATATTTGCATATGATGGAAGATCCGCAGTATCAGCATATTCGCTGGATCCATTTGAAATCTTCCAGACAGGCACAGCAGTTTTTAGCCACTTTATAAAAATTAAAGCCCAAAATAGTAAGCCAGTACACAAATGACAATGGTCAGCAAAATCAGTTTGATGACCCCGGATGTGCCGACCTTGTGTGAGGTATGTGCAGGATGGCTTTTTAGCTGTGCTGTGCTCTGTGGAATAGCCGCTGCACCATCTAGCGGATTGGCAACTTCAACTTTAATCAGTCGTGCGGACTGATAATGATTGGCAACTTTAACAATAAATTTTGCAGTTAAATCATCCAGTTTCTGCGAGAAATGGCGTAGATTAAGCTGTTCTTCAGGGGTTAGTTCACTGCCATCGGCATGGTAAGGATGCTGCTGTTTTTGTCTAATATACCCAGATAAGGCCTCTAAACGATGTAAGGTAACATGGGCATAATCCGCCTGATATTCGCTTGGCAGTAAGGGCAGATATTTACTCTCTAANNGTGCATAATCTGCCTGATACTCACCTGGCAGTAAAGGCAGATATTTAGTCTCTAACAATGGTGAGCCATCCGCATTTTCCATTGCAGTTTTCGGGATGCCATAATAAGGATAATCGCGATTTGCAGGTTCAATAAAGCCCTGTGCAAACTTGCTGTCAAATAATTCATTATTGGTATAAACCTGAATGTCATCCCAATTCGGCTGTTGCAGATCGGCATCAATACGTTTTGCCAGTTTTGAGTTCAGCTCGAAACGCCAGAAGGTTTCTTGACGGCACTGTTCCTGCTGCGGCTTGGGTGCTTCATAGTCATTCTCGGCGCTATACCATTCAGCCAATTCCTTGCCAAAAATCCAGGCGGTCTTTTTATTCTGCTCGTGACTGACAATAAAATGCGGAATAGCAAGCAGTTCGACATTAGCATTTGGATTTTGTTCATCACTTAACAGACTGGAACTATGCAGGCTGATGCGCTGAGTCCCTCGTTTTTTCAGACCTTCCAGCCAGATTTGAAAATGCTGCGCGAGTAAATGCTGTGACATCAGATCACGGAAACATAAATTATGCTGGTTAAAAATGGCATGTTGTACCCAATGGGTAAAACTCAAATTTTGGCTGAGATACTCATTGCCATAGGTTACCAAAGTAAGCTGCTGTTTCCAAATTTGATCGAGTGCCATTGTTATTGATCTCATAAATATTGGCTTTATCTTATACTTTTTATAAATCTGGATGCTAATCTAATTTTTCCTCTACAGGGAACTTCATCAATACGTTCAAAAACTGTTAGAATATGGGGTTTTATTATATTTTTAAATTGTTGCTTTGAGAGTTACTATGTCACTGGAAGCCCTGACCACTGAAGCGCTCGCTGCGATTGCAGCAGCAGAGGACCTTGCTACACTCGATCAAGTACGAGTGCACTTTACAGGGAAGAAAAGCCAGCTCGCGGAACAATCCAAGGCACTGGGTAAAATGGACCCTGAAGAACGTAAAGTTTTTGGGGCCAAAATTCATGCGGTTCGTGAAGCCATCACTGGCGCATTGACGACTCGTCAGGCTGAATTACAAAAAGCTGCATTAGAACAAAAGCTTGCTAGCGAAACCATTGATATTACATTGCCAGGCCGTGGTCAAAGTGTGGGCAGCATTCACCCTGTGACTCAAGTGCAAGAACGTATTTGCCAGTTCTTTACCAAAGCGGGTTTTACGGTTGCGACTGGTCCTGAAGTTGAAGATGATTATCACAACTTTGAAGCCCTGAACATTCCGGGTCATCACCCTGCACGTGCCATGCATGACACTTTCTATTTTGATGTGAATCATTTATTGCGTACCCATACTTCAGGTGTGCAGATTCGTACCATGGAAACACAACAACCACCAATTCGTATTGTTTGTCCGGGTCGTGTTTATCGTTGCGACTCGGATCAAACCCATTCGCCAATGTTTCACCAGATTGAAGGTCTGTATGTCGCTGAGAACACCAGCTTTGCGGAACTGAAAGGTTTGTTGATTAACCTGTTGAATGAATTCTTTGAAAAAGACTTAACTGTCCGTTTCCGTCCATCTTACTTCCCGTTCACTGAGCCAAGTGCGGAAGTGGATATCATGGATGAACGTGGTCGCTGGCTAGAAGTTCTAGGCTGCGGTATGGTACATCCGAACGTGCTTCAAGCAGCCGGGATCGATCCTGAAAAATACAAAGGTTTTGCGTTTGGTTTAGGTGTGGAACGTTTTGCCATGCTTCGCTACGGTGTGAATGACTTGCGTATGTTCTTCCAAAATGATGTGCGTTTCTTACGCCAGTTTGCTTAATGGTTTAAATACAGATTTAACAATTTAAAGGTTTATAGAAATCCCCCTAAATCCCCCTTTAAGAAAGGGGGACTTCCACAGTCAAAAATAGAGTACGTGGCTTTCCCCTCTTTTTAAAAGAGGGGTTAGGGGAGATTAAGGAAATTGAATTTATGAAAATTAGCGAAAATTGGTTACGCACATGGGTAAACCCGGCTATTGATAGTGAAAAACTATCTGACCAACTCACCATGCTAGGTTTAGAAGTGGATGAGTTGGCTCCAGCGGCTAAACCATTTACAGGTGTGGTAGTTGGTGAAGTTCTGACTGTAGAACAGCATCCTGATGCAGACCGTTTACGTGTAACCACAGTGAACATTGGTTCTGGTGAGCCATTACAGATTGTGTGCGGTGCACCAAATGTACGTGCCGGCATGAAAGCACCGGTAGCCACCATTGGTGCAGTACTTCCGGGCGACTTTAAAATCAAGAAAGGCAAGCTGCGTGGTATCGAATCACAAGGCATGCTTTGCGGTGCGTCTGAAATTGACCTTGAAGATAAGATCGATGGCCTGTTAGAGCTTCCAGGCGACGCACCTGTTGGTATCAACATTCGTGAATACCTGGAACTTGATGACAACGTTATTGATATCAGTATCACGCCAAACCGTGGTGACTGTTTCAGTATCCGTGGTATTGCCCGTGAAATTGGGGTAATCAATCAACTTCAAGTCACTGCGCCTGAAATCAAGGAAGTGGCTGCAACGATCGCTGATGAAAAGCGAGTGGTTGTATCGACTGAAGGTTGCCCGCGTTATCTAGGTCGTGTCATTAAAAACGTCAATACCAAAGCTGCGACACCGGTATGGATGGAGCGTGCACTTGCTCGTTCTGGTATCCGCCAGCACAGTATCCTGGTCGATATTACCAACTACGTCCTGATGGAACTGGGCCAACCGCTACATGCATTTGACGGTGGCAAGATTCAAGGTTCTGTGCACGTTCGTCAAGCTACTGCGGGCGAAAAACTTGTGCTGTTGAATGAGCAGGAAGTTGAGCTGCAAGATAACGTCATGGTGATTGCAGATGATAAAAAAGCATTAGCAATTGCCGGCATCATGGGCGGCTTGTCTTCGGCAGTCAGCGATGAAACCACGGAAATTTTCCTGGAATCTGCTTTCTTCGCGCCACTACATATTGCCGGTCGCGCACGTAGTTTTGGTTTACATACCGATGCTTCTCAGATAAATGAGCGGGGTGTCGATTTTGAATTGCCATTGATGGCCATGCACCGTGCATCACAATTGATTGCGGAACTCGCAGGTGGTGAGTTTGGTCCAATTACGGTTGCAGAAAAAGCTGAGCTACTGCCAAAACGTGATGCGATTGAACTGAATCAGGCTCAAGTCGATCAATTGCTCGGCTATACGGTTGAATCTGACTTTATTACCGATGCCTTGCAGCGTTTAGGTTGTGTAGTCACTGTAAAAGCGCCAGGCGAGTGGAGCGTGGTTCCTCCTTCACACCGTTATGACATGGCCATTTATCAAGACCTGATTGAAGAAGTTGTCCGTATTCAAGGCTATGACAATATTCAAATCAGCTTGCCAGTAATTGATGTAAAACTGGCAAAACATCAAGACCAGTTTGAATTGCCTCAACTGCGTCAAACCCTGGTGACTTTAGGTTATCAGGAAGCAATCAGCTTTAGTTTTGCCGATGCCAAACTTGAAAAGCAATTGAACCCGGCAGTTAACCCATTAATGTTGGCAAATCCAATTTCAAGTGATTTGGCTGCAATGCGTTCGACGCTGTTATCTAGCTTGATTCCATGTGTACAGTACAATATCAACCGTCAGCAAAGCCGTGTACGTTTCTTTGAGCTGGGTTTGCGTTTTGACTATCAAGATGCAGAAAGCATCCATGACTTAAAACAGATCCCGACTTTGGCCTTAATTGCAGTCGGTGCTAAAACCGCTGAATCCTGGCATGGTAAAGCACAGCCGATGGATTTCTTTGACTTAAAAGGTGAAATTGAAGAGATTTTGGCGGCAGGACGCGTGAAAGTTGAATATGTTCGTTCTGAACGTAGCTGGTTACATCCTGGCCAATCTGCTGAAATTCTAGTAGATGGAAAATCAGTAGGTTATCTTGGTCGTCTACATCCCTCTCTGGAAGATGAGCTGGATTTGGGACTGACTTGGGTCGCGGAACTGGACCAGCAGGCTGTTTTGCAAACTTATGTATCTAATTTTACAGAATTATCACGTTTTCCATCGGTTAGACGTGATATTGCGCTTTTAATTAATGATAAGATTAATGTTAGTGAAATTCAGCAACTTATCGGAAAAACGGGTGGAGAGTTGTTAGACTCGACTTGGTTGTTCGATGTGTACACTGGTCAAGGTGTTGAAAAGGGTAAACGCTCACTGGCATTTGCACTTCTATGGCAGCATCCATCACGTACACTTGAAGATGCCGAAATTAAAATGGGTATGGATCAAATAATCGAAGTGTTGCAAAACACTTACCAGGCGACATTGAGGGCTTCATGACAGCATTAACAAAAGCAGAAATGGCTGATCATTTAAGTGAGCTCACGAGTTTAAACCGTCGTGAAGCAAAACAAATGGTCGAGTTGTTTTTTGATGAGATTAGCCAAGCGCTCATCTCAGGTGAACAAGTCAAACTTTCGGGTTTTGGAAACTTTGAGTTGCGTGATAAACGTCAACGTCCAGGTCGAAATCCGAAAACCGGTGAAGAAATTCCAATTTCCGCACGCCGTGTAGTCACATTCCGCGCAGGACAGAAATTCCGTCAGCGCGTAGGAAATGAGCAGATCGATTGATCTGCTTTTTTTTGTTTTCAGTGTTTAAGAGGATTTTTTATTTCAAACAGCACGGAACTGTGGTGTTTGTAGATTAGATCGTTTCACGCATTCTTATTTGCTTGAACTTTATTTAGGTCATAAAAAAGAGAGCCATAAGGCTCTCTTTTTTCACTGAATAATCGTAAAGATTATTTAGCAGCAGAAGCAGCAGCTTCAGAAGCTGGAGCAGCAGCAGCGTCAACAGCAGAAGCAGCAGCTTCAGTAGCAGCAGAAGCTTCAACAGTAGCAGCAGAAGCAGCAGCAGTAGCTTCAGAAGCAGCTACAGTAGCTTCAGATGCAGCAGCATCAGCAGCAGGAGCTTCTTCAGTTTTTTTAGCACAACCAACGAAAGCTAAAGTAGTAGCAACTGCAGCAGCAATAGCGATTTTTTTGAATAACATGGCATCACTCTCTAAAATATGAGATTAAAAATAACCTATGTTAGCCTGTTGAGTGCTTTTATTCTTCCTAAAATTTGTTAGGCAGTAACAATGCAAAGGCAGTCTAACTGGTCTGCGAATATGCTATCACTGCGCATTTTGAATTACTACTAGAAGGTTGTGAAAAAATGTGAAAAAAGATAAAAATCGAGCGTTTTTTTAACAGAAAATAACAATCAATTGGAGAGTTTATATTGGATAAATACTAAATAACTCGCTAAAAACTAAAGTTTTTTAAATTTAAGGTTTGAAAAGAATATTGACTCGTATATTAAGTTTACATAGAAAATGAGCAATTGTAGCTTTATGTAAGCCAAGTCAACCAAATAACAAGGCTATCCTTTGGATAGCCTTGTTATATAAAAAAAGAATAACAACCAGCTTAGTTGGTGGCTTTACGCTTCATTTGATCGAAAAAATCATCATTGGTTTTGGTTTCTTTCATGCGATCCAGCAAGAATTCCATCGCAGCCAATTCATCTTGAGTGTGCAATAATTTACGCAAAATCCAGACCTTACGTAAGTTATCTTCAGACATGAGGCGCTCTTCACGACGCGTACCCGATTTCTTGATGTTCATTGCCGGGAATACACGCTTTTCAGCAATACGGCGATCCAGGGTAATTTCCTGGTTACCTGTACCCTTGAATTCTTCATAGATCACTTCATCCATCTTACTGCCTGTTTCGATCAGGGCAGTAGAGATAATGGTCAGTGAACCACCTTCTTCAATATTACGTGCAGCACCGAAGAAA
>DKLL01000226.1 GCA_002455755.1 Acinetobacter sp. UBA6641 | reverse complement strand
ATCGAAAGATGGGGGCTTTTTTTATACCAGTCGCGTTTGCCAGCCTGTAAATCAGCACCATTTTGCATAAGCTTGTCATTATTTATGTATTTCAACTGCTTAAAGATTCAGCATAATCGCTGATTTTTAAAATAAAGTCCTCTTTTCAAGCGTTCAGGCACTGTGTATAACAATGAACCAGGAATGGAAACCAATAAGCATAGGCAAACATCGTAAAAAAACGGTAGACTATGCAACAATCAATGCAAGCAAATGTCATTTGAGACAAAAAGAAGGTGAAGGTAGATGCCGCTCAATACCGTTGAAGAGCTCGTAGCAGATATCCGTGCAGGAAAAATGGTCATCCTGATGGATGATGAAGATCGTGAAAATGAAGGTGATTTAGTTATTGCTGCGACACACGTACGTCCAGAAGACATCAACTTTATGATCACCCATGCGCGTGGTTTAGTCTGCCTGACTTTAAGTAAAGAGCGTTGCCAGCAGTTGAATCTGCCTTTAATGGTCGATGCCAACGGCGCCCAGCACGGGACCAATTTTACCCTGTCGATTGAAGCGGCTCAAGGTATCTCTACCGGTATTTCTCCGGCTGAACGTGCGCACACCATTCAAACAGCAGTGGCAGCTCATGCCAAACCGGCAGATATTGTACAGCCAGGACATATTTTCCCGCTGATGGCACAGCCAGGTGGCGTATTGCACCGTGCCGGTCATACTGAAGCGGGTTGTGACCTTTCACGTTTAGCCGGTCTTGAACCCGCATCGGTGATCTGTGAAATCATCAATGAAGATGGCACGATGGCGCGCCGTCCGGATCTGGAAGTCTTTGCTGAAAAGCATGGTTTAAAAATTGGTACGATTGCCGATCTGATTCATTACCGCATGACCAATGAGCAAACGGTGGAGCGTATCGATCAGCAAAGTATTGATACTGAATATGGCACATTTGACCTGTACCGCTATCGTGAACTGGGCAACCCGGATATCCACTTGGCCCTGGTCAAAGGCGAGCCTAAAGACGGCATCACCACGGTGCGTGTGCATGGTTTTAGCCCGGTACGTGACTTGCTGAAAATTAACAAGCAAGATGGCAAACCTGCCTGGAATTTAGATAAAGCACTGAAAGAAATCGCATCGAGCGAGCGCGGTGTTTTGGTCTGGATTGGTCAGCGTCATTTACAGGACCTCGGTCCAGCCCTAGAAAGCTTGACCACACCTAAGCCATCCAAATCAAATTCTGCATTGTCACAGCAGTATCAGACCATTGGGGTTGGTGCACAGATTTTACGTGATTTAGGGGTTGAGAAAATGAAACTGCTTAGCTCGCCATTACGTTTTAATGCATTATCAGGTTTTAACCTAGAAGTGGTGGAATATATCACCGCACATCAAACAACAGAGAAATAATCGAGGTTGCTATGGCAGTTCGCCGTATTGAAGGTATGTTACATCTCGCGAGCGAAGGCCGTTACGCGATTTTAGTGGGTCGTTTTAATAGTTTTGTGGTCGAACATCTATTAGAAGGTGCAATTGATACATTGAAACGTCATGGTGTATCAGAGGATAATATTACCGTTGTTCACGCACCTGGCGCCTGGGAACTTCCGGTGGTGGCTAAAAAACTGGCCGCTGCTGATCGTTTTGATGCCATTATTGCGCTTGGCGCAGTGATTCGTGGTAGCACGCCTCACTTCGATTTTGTTGCTGGTGAATGTGCCAAAGGTTTAGGCGTGGTTGGTCTGGACACTGGCTTACCAGTCATTAATGGTGTATTGACTACGGATAGTATTGAACAGGCGATTGAACGCTCGGGTACAAAAGCAGGCAATAAAGGCAGTGAAGCTGCCTTGACTGCAATTGAAATGGTTAACTTGTTAAAGGCTATTTAACGCTATGTCGCAAACACTTCAAGCAACTTATGCAGCAAAACGCAAAGCACGTCGTTTTGCTGTGCAAGGAATTTATGAATGGCAGATGAGCCACAATCCGGTACATGAAATTGAAGCACGTACACGTGTGGAAAATGCCATGCACAAAGTGGATCTCGGTTATTATCATGAATTGTTGACTCAAGTGGTTGCCAATCATGAAGCATTGGATGCGCTCTTAATCCCTGTGCTTGATCGCGAAATTGATGCGCTTGACGGCGTTGAACTCGCAACCCTTCGTCTGGGTGCGTATGAATTGAAAGAACATCTTGAAATTCCATATCGCGTGGTTCTGGACGAAGCAATCGAGCTGGCTAAACATTTTGGCGGTGCAGACAGCCATAAATACATTAACGGTGTATTGGATCGTTTAGCGACCACATTGCGTGCAGCAGAAAAGCAACAAGCCAACTAAATTTTAAGTAGACTTGTTGTATGGCTGAGTTCTCAATTATCGATACCTATTTTAATCGCAAGAAGCAACATTCTGTCGATTTAGGGGTCGGTGACGACTCAGCCTTGCTCACCCCTCCTCCACAGCAACAACTGGTCATTTGTACCGATACGCTGGTTGCTGGACGACACTTCCCTCTCGATACCAAGCCGCATGCCATTGGCTGGAAATCTGTCGCTGTCAATTTATCCGATATTGCCGCGATGGGTGCCAAACCGCAGAGCATTTTACTGGCATTGAGCCTACCCCAAATTGATCATGACTGGCTCAAAGGCTTTAGCCAGGGTCTCTATGATTGCTGCGATCAATTTGGTGTGAGTTTAATTGGTGGCGATACCACCCAAAGTCCTCATCTCACTATTTCGGTTACCGCGCTTGGCTGGATAGAAACCGGCAAAGCCATCACACGTTCAGGCGCACAAGCCGGCGATTATGTTTGTGTCTCTGGTACAGTCGGTGATGCCGCATTTGCTCTGCACAATTTAGGACATCCGCTACAAAAGCGTCTAGATTATCCAACCCCACGTTGTCAGCTCGGTCAAAAGTTAAAGGGCCTGGCATCCAGCATGATTGATGTATCTGATGGATTGGCACAAGATTTAGGCCATATTTTAAAAGCGTCAAAGGTAGGGGCAACGCTGGAATTAAATCAGCTGCCGATCAGTCCAGATTTACAAAATTTAACTCAAGAACAGCAATGGCAATATGCCCTCGCGGGTGGCGATGACTATGAGTTATGCTTTACAATAAGCCCGCAAAATTATGAAAAGCTTTTGCAACAACAATTAGATGTCAACATTAGCAAGATTGGACAAATAACCCAACAAACTGAATTAACTTTTGTGCAGAATGGCGTAGATCATTCGCTGCAATTTCATGGATATCAACACTTTGCATAAACCTGCGATTCACTTTAAAGACATGTCCTGGTACAACCGCTTTATCGTTTTTTGCGGTGTCGGATTTGGTTCCGGGTTGTTACCCAAAGCGCCAGGCACTTTTGGTTCGGCCTTTGCATTGCTGTTTATTCCGGCCTGGCTGGCGATTGGCTTTACCACCTCCATTATTGCCATAATTTTAATGTCACTTATTGGCATTTATATTTGCGGACAAACTGCTAAAGTCATGGGCGTACATGACGATGGCCGCATTGTCTGGGATGAATTCGCAGGGCAGTCGATTACCTTCCTGCCCCTGATTTACTTTGCACAGATGAGCTGGCTTTGGGTATTCATCGGATTTGTCCTGTTCCGCTTGTTCGATGTCTGGAAACCCTGGCCTATTCGTGTCATCGACCGTCAGGTCGGTGGCGGTTTCGGCATTATGTTTGACGATATTATTGCCGGCATTTGGGCCGCAATCTGTATTCTCGTGTACCTCAACATTTCAATGGCTTAAGCCAAGTTTTTAAGGTGTATTATGTCAACTTCTGTGATTATTCTTGCTGCCGGCAAAGGAACTCGAATGCGTTCGAGCTTACCCAAAGTATTGCAGCCACTCGCAGGACGCCCTCTACTCGGTCATGTCATTGAAACTGCTAAAAAATTAAATGCCAAAAATATTATTACCATTTTTGGACACGGCGGTAATCTAGTTCAACAAGCTTTTGCACAGGAAAATGTCCAGTGGGTAGAACAAGCCGAGCAGCTCGGTACCGGTCATGCGGTTAAAGTGACGTTACCGGTACTTCCTGGCGATGGCGTTTCACTGATCCTTTCCGGTGACGTACCCTGCATTAGCCAAGACACCCTGGAAAAGCTGCTGGCTGTTTCACGTGAAACAGGCATTGGCTTGGTTACCCTGACTTTAGCGGATGCAACGGGCTATGGCCGTATCGTACGTGAAAATAATAAAATTCAGGCCATTGTTGAGCATAAAGATGCCAGCGATGCACAGCGTCAAATCCAGGAAATCAATACCGGGATTTACTGTGTCAGCAATGCAAAATTGCATCAATGGTTACCAAAATTAAGCAACAACAATGCCCAAGGCGAATATTACCTGACCGACATCGTGGCCATGGCGATTGCCGATGGTCTTGAAGTGGCTTCTGTTGAACCGGAACGTGCCTTTGAAGTTGAAGGTGTAAATGACCGTGTTCAGCTGGCAGCGTTGGAACGTGAATTCCAGGCCTACCAGGCCAAGCTTCTGATGCAGCAAGGCGTGCATATCATTGATCCAAGCCGCTTCGACCTGCGTGGTAACTTAGGGGTTGGCCAAGATGTGCGGATCGATATCAACGTGATTATCGAAGGTAACTGTGAACTCGGCGACAATGTCGAAATTGGTGCAGGCTGTGTAATTAAAAATAGTAAAATTGCTTCAGGCACCAAGGTCCAACCATACAGTATTTTCGACAATGCCGTGGTCGGTGAAGATACGCAAATTGGTCCATTTGCCCGTTTACGCCCAGGTGCCAAGCTTGCCAATGAAGTGCATATTGGCAACTTTGTTGAAGTTAAAAATTCCACTATTGGCCTCGGCTCCAAAGCCAATCACTTTACCTATTTAGGTGATGCCGAAGTCGGCGCAGGTTCAAATATTGGCGCCGGTACCATTACCTGCAATTATGATGGTGCCAACAAATTTAAAACCATTATTGGTGACTCGGCTTTTATCGGCTCGAACAGTTCACTGGTTGCCCCGGTCAGTATAGGCAATGGCGCAACTGTCGGTGCCGGCTCAGTCATCACACGCGATGTAGCAGAAAATAGTTTGGCCTTTGAGCGCTCAAAACAAGTGGCTAAAGAAAACTATCAACGCCCCCAAAAACTGAAAAAATAAGAGGATTATAACTATGTGCGGAATTGTCGGTGGCGTTGCAGAACGTAATATTACCAATATTTTAATTGAAGGCTTAAAGCGCCTTGAATACCGCGGCTACGATTCAGCGGGTGTGGCGCTGATCAATGGCGGTCATGTCCTGCGCGAACGCCGTGTGGGTAAAGTGATCAATCTGGAACAGGCAGTGAATGAGTCGAATATCGAAGGCTCACTGGGGATTGCGCATACGCGCTGGGCAACTCATGGCAAACCGACTGAAAATAATGCCCATCCGCATATTTCAGGTACGGTTGCTGTCGTCCACAACGGTATTATTGAAAACTATCAAGAACTGAAAGACGATCTTGAAGCCCTGGGCTATGTGTTTACTTCGCAAACGGATACCGAAGTGGTTGCGCATCTGGTCAATGGTGCATTGAAATCAACCTCTAGCCTTCTTGAAGCGGTTCAACAGGTTGTTCCTCAGCTTAAAGGTGCTTATGCACTGGGTATCGTGCATACCGATCATCCGAATGAACTGATTACCGTTCGTGAAGGTTCACCTCTGGTCATTGGGGTCGGGATTGGCGAGAACTTTATCAGTTCGGATCAATTGGCGCTGCTGCCAATTACCAACCGTTTTATTTACCTGGAAGAAGGTGATATTGCACGTTTAACCCGCAACAGCATTGAAGTGTTTGTGGATGGGCAATTGGTGAACCGTCCAGTAAAAGAGCTGGATGCCACCGTCAGCAATGCATCTAAAGGCGAATATAAACACTACATGCTCAAAGAAATTTATGAGCAGCCTGAAGCGATTCAGCAAACCATTTCCCAAGCCTTGAATGGCAACGATTTGCGCGAAGATTTCTTGAAAAATGCGGTGGGCGATTTTGAAAAAATTCAACAGGTGCAAATTATTGCCTGCGGGACCAGTTACCATGCCGGCATGATTGCAAAATACTGGTTTGAGCAGCTGATTGACCTGCCTTGTCAGGTGGAAATTGCCAGCGAATTCCGTTACCGCACCCCTGTGATTGTCAATAACACACTGTATGTCTGTATTTCTCAATCTGGTGAAACTGCCGATACTTTGGCTGCACTGCGCGATACCCAAAAACGCGCTGCTGCAAAAAGTTTAAACATTACCACCATGACCATTTGTAATGTGGCTACCTCTTCAATGGTGCGTGAAACCAATTATAGCCTGCTAACCCTGGCCGGACCTGAAATTGGCGTTGCGTCAACCAAAGCATTTACCACGCAGCTTGCCGCACTCATGTTGTTGGTACTGAAGATTGGTCAAGTGAAGCAAAGCATCTCGGCTGAACAAATTACTGCCATTACCACTGATTTATGGCATACGCCTAAAGTCATCCTAGATACCCTACAGCAAGATAAAGACATTTTGCGTTTATCCGAGCTGTTTGTAGAAAAACAGCACTGCCTGTTTTTAGGCCGTGGTACCGAGTTCCCAATTGCTCTTGAAGGCGCATTAAAACTGAAAGAAATTTCATATATTCATGCCGAAGGTTATGCAGCAGGTGAACTGAAACATGGTCCATTGGCACTGGTAGACAATGACATGCCGGTGGTGATTCTGGCTCCGCAAGACGACATGCTCGACAAGCTCAAATCCAATATGGAAGAAGTTCAGGCCCGTGGTGGCGAACTGTTTGTCTTTGCCGACGAAAACAGCGGCATTAAAGGCAAAGACCGTCAGCATGTGGTTCATGTACCAAGTATCAGTCCGATTCTTGCGCCAATTGTTTACAGTATTCCTGTACAGCTGCTGTCCTACCATGTGGCTGTCTTACGTGGAACGGATGTCGATCAGCCGCGTAACCTGGCAAAATCGGTCACGGTGGAATAATAAATTATGATCTAAGGCTGGGTAACCGGCCTTTTTCTTACAAAGGAAAGAGTAAAAGAATATGACGCTGAGTTGTTTTAAAGCCTACGATATTCGTGGAAAATTGGGTGAAGAATTAAATGAAGACATTGCCTATAAAATTGGCCGGGCTTATGGTCAGATTTATCAACCTAAAACAGTGGTCATCGGTTGTGATATTCGTTTAAGCAGTGAAGACCTGAAACAGGCGACCATTCGCGGTTTAAATGATGCCGGTGTTAACGTACTCGATTTAGGCATGACTGGAACCGAGGAAGTCTACTTCGGTGCCTTTCACCTGGATGTTCAAGGCGGTATCGAAGTCACTGCCAGCCACAACCCGATGGACTATAACGGGATGAAGCTGGTGCGTGAAAATGCCCGTCCGATCAGTGCAGATACGGGTCTAAAAGAGATTCAGCTTTTAGCGGAATCAGGCGTATTTAAAGAGGTTGAGCAAAAAGGCACAACCGAAAAATATAATATTTTGCCTGAATTTGTAGATCACCTGATGACTTACATCGAACCTTGCAAGATCGCACCCATGAAACTGGTGGTGAATGCTGGCAATGGTGCAGCAGGTCATGTAATTGATGCGATTGAAGAAAAATTCAAAATTTTGAAGGTGCCGGTAGAATTTATTAAAATTCACCATGAAGCCGATGGCACCTTTCCGAATGGCATTCCCAACCCGTTGCTGGTTGAAAACCGTGACAGCACCCGCAAAGCCGTCATTGAGTATGGAGCTGACATGGGCTTGGCCTGGGATGGTGACTTTGACCGTTGTTTCCTGTTTGATGAAAAAGGCCAGTTTATTGAAGGCTATTATATTGTGGGGCTATTGGCACAAGCGTTCTTGCTGAAACAGTCCGGTGAGAAAATTGTGCATGACCCGCGCCTGGTCTGGAATACCTTTGACATTGTTGAACAATACCAGGGCGAAGCGATCCAGTCTAAATCCGGTCATTCTTTCATTAAAGAAAAAATGCGCGAGCATAATGCGGTGTATGGCGGCGAAATGAGTGCGCACCACTATTTCCGTGACTTTGCCTATTGTGATAGCGGCATGATTCCATGGCTGTTGGCGGTGTCGGTATTGTCAGAAACCCAAAAACCGTTGTCTGCCCTGGTAGAAGAAATGATTGCAAAATTCCCGTGTTCGGGCGAAATCAACTTCAAAGTAGCAGATACCCAAACGACCATTCAGAAGATTTTTGATCACTATGCCGAGCAAAATCCGGTCATCGATCAAACGGACGGCGTAAGCCTGGATTTTGGTGCATGGCGTTTAAACGTCCGCGCTTCCAATACCGAGCCATTACTGCGCTTAAATATTGAAAGCCGTGCAGACAGAAGTCCCAAACCGATACAAGCTTATGTAGATGAATTGACCCGGTTAATTCAAAGCAATCATTAAAAATAATGATGGCAATATAATTGTATATTGCCATCTTATAAAAAGAGCTCAAATCGGGCTCTTTTTATTTCTATTTCAAAAACCAGTCATTTAAATTTTATATCTTTTATTCACAAATTTGCCCGGCTGATCAAAATTCAGCACCTTGGCATAATTACCCGCAGCAGTTGCATTTTCAGGGATGTCTTTGGTCACTACACTGCCCGCACCAATGGTGACATTATTGCCAATTTTAACATTTTCAATAATACATACATTCGGCCCGATATAGACGTTATCGCCAATTATCGCCGCCGGACCCAAATTTGCACCGATGGTGGTATATTGCGACAGATTCACATTATTGCCTATGGTAGCCGTTGGACTCACCACCAGTGGCCCGCCATGACCAATATATAAACCAAAGCCAATTTTCGTATTGGCATGAATATCAATGCCATATTTTTTCTTCTTATAATAGAAAACAGGATAGGCAATCTTGGCGAACCAGGTTTTAGAACCGGCAATTCTGAGCCAGACAGAAAAATTAAACCCTCGATTAAAAAAATAATTTTTAATGAAAGAACTCAGTTTTTGATTGCCTGTATATCGATATAAATCACTCAAAATTAATTTTAAGACCATCCAATACACCTATCCATTCATTATTCCGTGTTACTTAAATCCTTGCGGATTTTGCTTTTGCCAGTTCCAGCTGTCTGCCAGCATATCTTCCAGAATATATTGCGGTTTCCAGCCTAACTCTTGCACAGCACGGCTATTGTCTGCAAATGAAATCGCCACATCGCCTTCACGGCGTGGCTCAATGCTATAGGCGACCGGCACATGGTTGACCCGTTCAAACGTCTTCACCACTTCCAGAACGGAGCAACCCTGACCTGTGCCAATATTCCAGGCGCGACAGCCTTTTGCCATAAGGCGGTTATTCAAGGCACACAAATGAGCATTCGCCAAATCCACCACATGGATATAATCGCGCACGCCAGTTCCGTCAACGGTATCGTAATCATTGCCGAAGATCGCCAGTTTTTCCCGGCGGCCTACAGCAACCTGAGTGACAAATGGCATCAGGTTATTTGGAATGCCTTGCGGATCTTCTCCAATACGACCACTCTTATGTGCACCGACCGGGTTGAAATAACGCAGTAGTGCAATCGACCAGCGTTCATCTGCAATCGACAACTTTTGTAGAAGCTGTTCAACCATCAGTTTGGTATAGCCATAATTATTCGTCGGCATACCAGTCGGCATACTTTCATTTAAAGGCGACACATTCGCCTCGTCGTACACTGTGGCCGATGAACTGAAGACCAGATTAAATACTCCGGCGCGCTGCATGGCCTGTAGCAGTTGAATGGAGCCGGAAATATTATTGTCAAAATAAGCCAGTGGAATCTGCTGGCTTTCCCCTACCGCTTTTAAACCGGCAAAATGAATCACCGCATCAATCTGATGCTGCTGAAAAACCTGATCTAGAACCTGTGCATCACGAATATCGCCTTGCACAAAAGTTAAGGTTTTTCCGCAGATCTGTTGTACACGGTTTAAAGATTCTTCCGAACTATTGCAAAGATTATCCAGCACAATCACTTCATGGTCTGAATTTAAAAGTTCCACGCAGGTATGTGAGCCAATATAGCCTGCACCGCCGGTCACTAAAATTTTAGGCATGTGTTTTTCCTAATAAAATATGTATTAAACCTTGAGTCGAGGCATCCAGGTCTGAAATATTCTGACTTTCGCCACTTAAAATCGGCAGCAGCTGATTGGCAATTTCCTTGCCCTTTTCCACCCCCCACTGGTCAAAGGGATTGATATTCCACAGCACAGACTGTACAAACACTTNNTGATTGCCAAATGCCAGCAAGCGTGATTGAGCCAGACAGTTGGATAAGGCCAAATGGTGCTGCTCGACCAAGGCTTCGGCATTTTCGGCATAGGTAAATTGATTGGCATTATAACGTTGCACTGGTGCAATAAAGTCACAACTTACGGCTTGTGTGCCTTGATGCAATAACTGGTAGAAAGCATGCTGGGCATTGGGTCCGACCTCACCCCAAACAATCGGGCAGGTATCCAGCATGACTTTTTGCTCATTACGTTGAATCGATTTGCCATTTGACTCCATTTCCAGCTGTTGTAAATATGAGGCAAAGTACTTTAAACGGCCATCATAAGGCAAAATGGCGTGGGTCTGGATATCTAGAAAGTTGGCATTCCAGGCACCCAGCAAGCCCATCAGTACAGGAATATTTTCATTGAAAGGAGCCTGCTGGAAATGTTGATCCATCGCATAAGCACCGGCCAATAGCTGCTTAAAGCCCTCAACCCCAATGGTTAATGCAATCGGCAAGCCAATACATGACCAGAGCGAATAACGTCCACCGACCCAGTCCCAGAGCAACAACTGATTTTCAGGCGCAATGCCCCATTCGGTCATTTTCTCGGGTTTGGTCGATACCCCGATAAAATGGTGCTTGAGAATATGCGGATGCTGACCTAAGGCTTTTTCCAGCCATAAACGCACGGTTTGCGCATTGGATAAGGTATCAATGGTGCTAAAAGACTTGGATGAGATAATAAATAAAGTGGTCTCAGGACGCAGCTGATGCAATAATGCCGACAACTGGCTGCCATCCATGGTCGATACAAAATGTATATTTAAAGGCTTGGTGGTCTGTTTTTTAAAATCGGATAAGGCATGACTGACCATCACTGGCCCAAGATCCGACCCTCCCACCCCAATATTGACCACATCCTGGATCACTTCTCCGGTCGCACCACGAAATTGACCGGCATGGATTTTTTCCACCAAGGCATACATGCGCTGAAGTTGCTCATGTACTTGCGCTGCAACGTCAGCATGCTGTTGATCCCGTGCAGGCAAACGTAAGGCCCAATGCATCGCCGCACGCTGTTCGGTATAGTTAATGGCTTCACTGGAAAACAGCCGTTTAATCCAGGACTTAAGTTCTTGTGCATTGGCCCATTCAACCAAATGGTCAAGTACCGCCTGATTGACCCGATGCTTGCTAAAATCGAAGACAAGCGTGTCTAAATTTACAGAATTTTTTTGAAAACGCTGATCTTCTTCTGCAAAAAAATCGGTTAAATGCTTGTTTCCAATTTCATTTTTCAATTTCAGCAGCTTGCTTGAAACTGTATCAGCCACTTCTACTGGATAAGGTTGTGCTTGATTCATCATTAACGCCCTACCCCCATATAGGCAAATCCCTGACCTTTCACATAGTCTGGATCATAAATATTTCGACCATCCAAAATCAGCGGATGCTGCATTATTTTTAATAAATTCGGGTAATCCGGACTCCAATATTGTTTCCAGGCAGTTAACAGGCATAAGGCATGTGCGCCATTTACGGCTTCATATTGGTCGGTACAATAAATCAGGTCCTCACGATGACCATAGACTTTCTCAATTTCCGTCAATGCCTGCGGATCATGCAATTTGACTGTTACCTCTTGCGCCCATAAGGCTTTAAGCATGGTATGAATCGGTGATTGTTGGATCCGTGCAGTCTTTTCTTTAAAAGAAGCACCCCAAATCGCTACTGTTTTACCCTTTAAATTGCCATGATAGTAATTCCACAGCTTTCTAAACAGCAGCTCTTTTTGTTGCTCATTGATGTCCCACACCTGCGCCAACAGCTGACTTTTCGTTCCTGTCCCGGACACGGTATTGGCCAAGGTAAGAATATCATGCGAGAAGTTTTCTCCGCCAAAACCCGCTCCCGGATACAGATAGGACGACCCGATCCGGCTATCCGCTGCCATGCCCTGACGCACATGCTCGATATCAATGCCCAGTTTTTCCGCAACGACAGCCAAATCGTTGATATAGCTAATCCGTGTTGCTAACATGCCTGAAATGCTGAGCTTGGTAAATTCGGCATCTAAAACGGGCATAAATAGATATTGCTGATGGCGTGGAAACAATGGACGCAGTAATTCCTGGATTTTGAGTTGAACCTTGTTTTGCTCACAGCCCACAATCAACTGTTCGGCCTGAGTCATGCTGGCCAAAGCATTTCCCTCCTGAATAATATCGGGTAAATACACCCAGTCATCCTCAGGTAAATATTTTTGCAATTTGTCGGTGCCATGCAAGCCTAGCGTGGACGCATTGATCATCAATTTAGGATGAATAATCTGACGTTGGCCGATTTCTTTTAATATTTCTATACCTGAAATTTCTTCAGCCGGATTAAAACTAAAGAAATAGGCATCTGTATCCAAGGCAATATCATTCAGGTGACAGTATTTTAAAAAACCACTTTTTTCCTGTTTATCCAGCAATTGTTTGACCGCATCATCTTGGGCATAAGCGTGCTCTAAAGTACGGTTTTTTAGAAAATCACACCAATATACCTGATGGCCACATTCGGCCAGTAATGCTGACAGGACACCTGAATAAAGCGTTTGTCCAAATACTGCAACTTTCATTATTTTCTCGCCTTATAATTTAAGTTCCTTGATGAGTGCTTTAAAATCTTCACCCAATTTAGGATGATCTACTCCATAATGTAACACTGCTTTGAGATNNGGATGATCTACGCCATAATGTAACACGGCTTTTAAATAACCCAGTTTGCTGCCGCAGTCAAAGGTTTGACCTTTCATTCGATAGGCTTCAACCACTTCCGTTTTTTGTAATTCTGCAATCGCATCAGTGAGCTGAATTTCGTTCCCTGCTCCTTTGGGGGTATTTTCCAATAACTGCATAATCTTGGCAGGTAACACATAACGCCCTACGACAGAAAGATTGGAGGGTGCCGTACCGACTGCCGGTTTTTCTACAATCCCTTGCATTACGCTACTTTCACCTTCTAAAAGTGAGCTTGCAACATCGACAATGCCGTATTGATCGACCAGATGATCTGGCACAGCTTCCACCATAATTTGTGAAGCTTGAGATGCGTTAAAACGTTGAATCATCAAGCTTAAATCATTAACCGGATCAGAATATTTCACCAATACATCAGGCAGTAAAACAGCAAAGTTATCATCACCAATCACATCTTTGGCACAGAGCACGGCATGCCCTAAACCCAAGGGTTGTGGCTGGCGTACACTTACCACACTGACATGAGGAGGGAGAATTTCGGTAATTTCTTTAAGTAAATCGAATTTCTTTTTGTTTTCAAGCGTCGTTTCCAGTTCAAAATTACGGTCAAAATAGTTTTCAATTGATGCTTTGGATGAATGGGTCACCAGGATAATCTGTTCGATGCCTGCTGCAACAGCCTCACGTACCACATACTCAATGGCCGGACGGTCCACCACTGTCACCATTTCTTTAGGGATGGATTTACTGGCCGGTAAAAAACGTGTACCGAGGCCTGCGACTGGAAGAATAGCTTTTTTGATCATAATATTTACAAGATTGGAAAATGAACAGAAATTTATTTTATCTATTTTTTGACAGCGTCGTGTTTGAAATGTTTTTACTCGAAAAACGCGCTGCACCTACTTCCTGATCTGGAGCATTAATCCCTTCTTTTTTTAACATAACTTTAACAGTTTTAAACATGATTTTAAAATCAAGCCAAAGGGATTGTTGCTCAACATATTTCACATCTAATTCAAATTTTTCTTCCCAGGACAAATGATTCCGGCCGTTCACTTGGGCAAGCCCGGTCATACCCGGCTTCACCTCATGACGACGCATTTGGTGAGGAGTATAGTGTTCAAGAAATTCTTTCATTTGCGGACGCGGGCCGACAATGCTCATGTCGCCTTTCAAGACATTAATCAATTGTGGCATCTCATCTAAACTGGTCGAACGTAGTTTATGCCCAAAGGGAGTAATACGTTGATCATCAGGTAAAGGATTGCCTTCTTTATCGATTGCATTCAGCATGGACCTGAATTTAATCATTTTAAAGATTTTTGCATCTTTACCTGGTCGTTCCTGCAGAAAAAATATAGGTGAACCTATATTTTTACGAACCTTATAAGCCACCCAAAGGAAAATTGGACTCAACAGAGCTAATGCTGTTAAAGATAATATAATATCTATTAAACGTTTCACGAAGACGTCCTTTTTTTTGATGATGAAGTAAAAAAAATTATTTTTTTGAGTCTTTTAAATAAAACTCCAAATATCTATCCCATACTTCATAACTGTTAAAGTTAGATTTCGCCCATGTTGGCGCCTGATTAAATCTTTTTATAAATTCCCGTTTATCAATCATTGCTTGATCAATGGCTGCCGCAACTTGATCAAAATTTCGAAAATCAAATCTCAAACCTGAAACATGCTGCTCTACACTATCTTTTAGCCCGCTAATATCATAACAAAAAGTTGGTGTCCCACAACATGCTGCTTCGATAGCAACATTACCAAAACCATCTCTATGAGTTAAAAACAAATGTAAGTCAGCATGCTGAAAATATTCTTGAGGATTTGAGGTATGAGAAAAATATTTTACAAAAGAAAAATCATTCATTATTTTCTTAAGCATATTTTCTGATTCAATATCTTCAATGCGCCCAACAATTTTAACCTTTAAATTATCTGTCGAGTGTAACTTTTTTAAAACTTCATATACATCAAATATTCCTTTGTCGCGGCAAACTCGTCCAATAATTAAGATATTAAAATCCGACGTAATTTTCTTTTCTANNTATTTACGCCATTAGAAGAACCTTTTCCAATTACTGTAGCATTTTTTAGAGGCAAGATTTTTTCATTGACATAATCATCCCGCATTGTATGGGAAATAAAAATAACTTTATTAGATATATTTAAACAGATTTTATCTAAAAAAGTAAAAAACCATCTTTTTTTACCAGTAAAATTTTCATAAGCTCTACCTCTGATTAATGCTATTCTGTTTTTATGAAAAGCTAGAAATGCACCTAAACTTCCTAATAGCAATCCTTTTGGAGATGAATAGACTACTGCATCAAAACGATTAAAAATAAAAAAAATAAATAACCTAAACAGCATATATATATCTTTAATTAGAGATATATTTCTTTCAATAGGAAAAATGATTACCTTACCTACATTTCTAGCTTTTAATTTTTCGTCTTCTTTTGACCAGTTGCCGCATACTAAAGTTAAATCTACATTCTTTTCATGAGCAAAATATTCTAATTGATCACGACATAGAATATTAAATTGTGAAGAATCAGTCATAATAAAACAAATTTTTTTCATGATGCTTCCTTTAATAGGTTACGACAAGCCATCCAAAATTCTCGCCGATCGCTTTCTAGTTTGGAAAAATCATAATCTTTCGATTTTAAATAATTATTATTACCGCATACCTTTCTAAGCTTTTCATCTTGAATAAATTTTAAAATCTTATTTGCAAAAATATTTTCATCAAAACTACTAAACATATATTCAGAATCTAAAAGCTCAGGTATGCCCCCTACATTACTTGCCAAAGCAGGTAGTCCTCTAGACATGGCTTCAATTAAAGCCCTAGGCAAACCTTCAGTCAAGCTTGGCTGTATATAAAGGTCTAACTCATCAAGCCATGCTTTAACAGGTTCGCCACCAGGTAATATTCCATCAAATTGTATTAAATCTTTAACCTTAAGTTCATCCGCCAATTGGATATACTCATTAAGTAAGCTTCCTTCTCCTAAAATATGTAAATTAGCTACAATATTATTCTTACGTAATAACGCAATTGTTCTAATTGAGAAATCTATGCCTTTATAATGATTATTGAATGATCCAATTAAACCTATTTTAAAAGGTTCATTTAATAAAGGCTTAACTTTTCTTTTTTGAGGTTGAGTATTTTCAACGTGTATGACCACATTAGAAGCCACTGAAGTTAAACCAAAATTTGGGTACTCTTCTTGAAGAGCCGATTGCGTAACATAGATTGTACCAGAAGCTCTTTTAGTGACAAATTTTGTAAAAAAAGAATAAGTATTAGCTAAAAATAATTTTAAATAAGAAGATTTTTTATCAATTAAAGAGTCTTTAGCATGGCCAACTAATTCAAGAAAATACTTTTTTCTAAATAAGAGACAAATAAAACAACAAAACAATCCCATGAAAGATGGCAATCTAATCACATTTAAATCAGCCTTTATTATTTTTTTAAAAATTTTTATATTATAAATAAAATTTTTAAAAAATATATCCAAAGGGCTGATACCTTTTACAGGACTGAAAATAACATTTTTTTGATTTACAAGGTTTAAATTACCTATATCATTTTGATGTATATTTATACAACGTGTAATTGCCGTAACTTTATCATCTTCTTCAAATATATATCTGCTAAACAACTCATTAGTGAGCTTTCCATCAGTATAATATTTTTTGCTCGGATCTCGCCTAATCTTATGATCATGTACAAAAACTATTTTCATAATTACTACCGAAAATTATTAAAATTAAGAGTCTAGATATTCCATAATTTTCTCATATTCTCGATATGATTTTGATTATTAAAACAAGATTTTTTTAATGCATCTCTAATCAAATTTTTATCAGGATTATCTTGCATACAAACTTGATAAATTTTTTCAGCCCAATCTTTTGCGCTAAAATTATTTACAACATGCACATAAGGAATTTTTTCAGAAATTTCATTACAGCCTGGTAAATCTGATACAATTGATTGAACGCCCTGACCTAAAGCCTCCAAAACAACACCGGGAAGCCCTTCTCTAATTGAAGGTAAAAGTAACAGATGGTGCTGTGATAATATTTTATCAGGTTCCATAGTTTCGCCACATAAATTAATATATTTCTCTAATTTTTTCTCCTTTACTTTATTTAAAATATTTTTTTCAATTTGAGAATCAGAACGTCCATAAAAATTCAATTTCCATGGAATAGTTCTATCTAATTTTACAAGCTCTTCTATAATATCAACTAAAAATACCTGATTTTTTGCTATATTTTGTCTACCTAAATTAATCAGGCTATATTTTTCAAAGTCATTATTAATTTCTTTAGATGAAATTTCTAAACCATTGTAAATAGTTTGCCATTTTTCTAAAGGTGTATCAGAAATCTTTCTAACCCCATCACATACACCAATAATTTTTTCTGAAAAAAAATTCATTAAAATAGAAAATATTTTTTGCTTACTATGATATAAAAATCCACTGCCATAATGTTCTGAAGTTCTTAAATGAGAATAAATAGTCTTTATTCCATTTATTTTTGCTATCATCGCGTAAATACCGGCAGCCATACTTGCATTTAAATGCAATATATCTGGATCTAATTTTTTTATTTTATTTGAAAAATCTATTAACCCCTTAACACCTTTTTTCCCATAAATAATTTTTACTTTAGAATTTTTTAAGTAATCAGATGTTAATGTACCTTTTTCCCCAGACATAATAAACATATAAAATTCAGCATTTACATCTAATTTTTCTAGATCATTTAGGAGTTTAAGGATGCGCATTTCAGCACCGCCTCGATCTAATTTATTTAATGTTAAACAAATTTTTTTCAATTTAACGATTCCTATTTAAATTTTTAACCAATCATACATTAACAATAATTGATGAATCATAAATATAAAAACAAAAGATTTTCTATAACTTAAATTATTTAAATTTGCCAACATAAACGGGATAGACATGGCAAGAAACCTAATCGCGTAAAAATCAAATACGCTTAAAAGTAAATAAATACTTAAAAAACAAACCAAAAAATAAAAATTTATATTTTTTTCTTTACTAAATAGAATAAACCAGAAAAAATAAATAACCCACGGTGCAAGATATAAATATGAATTAACAATAATATCATACTCTCCAAATCTCGAATCATCAGTGTAGGATGAAAGCAATGATCTCCCAAATGCTAGAAACACTGAAAAAACCAGAGAAAAAATCAGCACTAATAAAATGTTGTATTTTTTATTTCTTTTTAAATTTATCAAATTTTCTATAAAATAAAATAATGCTAAAAGCATTGCGGACAAACTATGAATAAGTGGCAAAAAAAACAAAAATATGTATTTAATTTTTTTATTAATAAAAAGAAATAACAATATTATTACAAAACATAAAGCACTTCGTTGCTGTGAAAGAAAAAAATCTAAAGAAACTGGATTAATAAGTAAAATTATATATTTGTAATTGGATAGTTTTGATATGTAAAAACAGACAATAGTCAAACTGACAATCGCTAAAGATGAAAAAAATGCTTCTGGAGAAACTCCTATATTTCCAGACCATAAATTAAGATAATTCCAAAGAGGTTCATCCGAAATAAAAGATTTTAAGCTAAAAATATTAGTGTAATAGTCAAAATAGTAATATGGATATTTATATTTTTCAATATTTCTTGATAAATCTATAAAGTCATAGTTCCTTACTTCTTCCCAAGGAAACAAAACTACCACTAGAGAAAAAATAAAAGAAAGAAAGAAAAATTTAATGTCATTTTTTTTCAATAACAAAACCAAATCTCCATTCTTCATTTTTGAATAAATTTTTCATCTGGTAATGACATTAAAAATTCTTTTTTTGCAATATAGCTCATCCCTTTTGTTTTAAGATTTTTCTGGACTACTTTAGATTCAAATTCTTCAATATTACTTATAAATCTAGCGGGATTTCCACCCACTATAGTATTATCTTTAATAGATTTAGTAACCACCGAACCAGCCCCAACAATTACATTCGATCCAATTTTAACACCAGGCATAATTAGACAGTTATTTCCTATATATACATTATTACCTATATCTACTTTTCCAAAAAAATCTAAATCAGGGTGTTTTTTTCTTAGGACTCTTGCTCCACCATGAGTAAATATTTTAGTTCCATCGGTTATTCTAACATTATCACCTATAGAGATGAGATATGGTTCTGAACCAAATGATACCCCTGTGACTATAGAATTTTTCCCAATTTTGACACCTTTATAGCGTGCAATTTTTGTTTCAGACCAAAAGTAACGAATATAAAGGTTAAAAAATTTNNAAAAAAACTCTCCTTTTAAAATAAAGATTTTACTCTTTTAAAATCTTTAGATATATTAATAACACCTAATACATTCATAATACCAAAATAAAGTAAAATGATAAAAGGAAATAAAATTAAAGAATACATTTCTTTTAATCCAAGAAAGAAACTTATAAACTCAAATGCAATCTCACATACAATACAAATAAAAAATATTAAAAATATATTAAAAAAATCACTCCAAGAGTAATATTTCTGAATACTTCTTGCAAAATAATAGTTGATAAAAAAACTTAAAAAAGAGGTTATCAAGAATCCATAAAGCAAATATTCAATACTACTATAATAGATTCCACAAATTATTGTTAAAGACTGAATTATTTTCTTTCCAATTTCAAGTTGTAATATTTTTTCAGTCCTATCATATATTTTAAATATTAACCTATTAAACACTTCTTGTAGATAAAAAAATGCTGAAACAATAAGAACTTTAAGATAAAATACACAGCCTAACCATTTATCACCATATAAAATCCCAATTAAAAATTCTGAATAAACATAAATTAATAAACATATGAAACCAACAACAATAGTGAATACCTTATTCAATTCCTTATATGTTTCATTAAATTTTTCTCTATCATCTTGTATTTTAGACAACGAAGCATATATTACACTTAATACAGTAGTTTGTATTATACCTAAAGGCATTTCCTGTAATCTTTTAGCTTGATAATAATATCCCGTTTGTGCAATAGAAAAATATTTGGCTAAAATCAAATGATAAACATTATCAAAACCGGTTTTAATTAATGATGCTAAAGTGGTATTAACTCCAAATTTATAAAATCCTTTAAAAGATTCTATACTAAATTTATAAGTCTTTAATGGTCCAATAAACAACCACATTATTACAGTGAGAATTATTCCAGATGAAATTTGAAGCCATACAAGTGACCAAATCCCATAACCCTTATAAGCCATAATTATAGCTATAATTGAAGCAAAAAATATGGAAATAAATTCAAAAGTTGATTTTAATTTAAATTTCATTGCTTTAATCAATTTAGCTGTTTGCGTTATTCTAAGACCATTAATTAATAATATTAAGGAAACGAAATTTAAAATTTTTGATAATTCTGAATCTTTATAATATGCTCCAATATAAGGAGATGATAAGTTTAATATTAATATTAATATTAATGAAATAAATAGATTAAATAAAAAAATCGTAGAATAATCTTCTTCTGTAGCATTATTTTTACGAATTAGCGCACCTGATAAACCCGACTCTATCAACACAGTAGATAATAATATAAAAAAAGCTAATACTCCCATTCTTCCAAAATCTTCTGGACTTAGAAGTCTTACAAGAACAATATTAGCAATAAGAGCAATACCTAAATAACCAAATCTTCCTAAAAATGACCAAAAAATATTGATTATTAACTCTTTAGTTTTATTTGTTCCCATATTTTCTATTAACTCTTTAAATCAAAAAGATTATTTCAAATATTCTCTTACTATCAAACATCTATTGATAAAAAATAGTAGAAATAATCTCTTGTATTAATTAACCTAAATTATTTATATACCACTTCATAGCTATATCAATTCCTTTCGAAATTACAAATTCTGGCTCATAACCCAGCGCCTGTTCAAT
>DKLL01000275.1 GCA_002455755.1 Acinetobacter sp. UBA6641 | reverse complement strand
TGACGAGATTGAGGGGGAAGATCCAAACCGTCGATTCGGTTTAGATGGTAATGTTTACCGTTTATCTCCGGCACAGGTGGGTGCAATCCTTGAATTGCGTTTACATCGCTTAACCGGTCTGGAACAAGACAAGTTACACGCTGAATATTCTGAAATCTTGGGTCAAATTGCTGAATTAACTGCGATTTTGAACGATTTCAATTTATTGATGGCAGTGATTAAAGAAGAATTGGCATTAATTCTGCAACAATACGGTGATGCACGTCGTACAGCGATTGTTGAATCACGTATTGATTTCTCGCGTGAAGATTTGATTCCTGAAGAGCAGGTGGTATTGACCGTTTCTAAAACAGGTTATGCGAAAACCCAGCCACTTTCTGACTACGCTGCACAGCGTCGTGGTGGTCGTGGTAAGTCTGCGACCTCAATGAAAGATGATGATTATATCCAGCATCTGATTGTGACCTCGAACCACGCAACGGTGCTTTGCTTCACCGATGTCGGTAAGGTCTATCGTCTGAAAGTATTTGAAGTACCGCAAGCGTCGCGTGGTGCAAAAGGTCGCCCGATGGTCAACCTGTTGCCGCTTGATGCAAACGAAACCATTACTGCCATTCTTCCGGTGATTGATGCACCGAAGAAATTTAAAGATCGTCTGGTTGATTTCAAGACATTTGTGAAAGCCAATGCTGCGAAACTGCAAGAAAATGAAATCATCAATTCGCATTATGCTGAACTAGAAGCGGCGCTTGCTGAATTGGAAGATGGTGCAGATGAAATTTCTGATGCACTGCGTGTTCAATTGAAGCAACTGGGTGTCGAGCTTTCAGCAAGCGATCTAGATGATGAAATCATTGCTGACTTTGCCCAGCAAGCTGAAGCAGTACGTAAAAACTTCTATGTGTTTATGGCGACCGAGTACGGTACGATCAAGCGTGTAGAACTGGAACAGTTCAGTAATGTCCGTTCAAACGGTTTACGTGCCATTGAACTGAATGGCGATGACACCTTGATTGGTGTGGCGATTACCGATGGCGAACAGCAAATCATGTTGTTCTCGAATGAAGGTAAAGCAATTCGCTTCGCAGAAACCGATGTGCGTTCAATGGGACGTTCGGCCAAAGGTGTGCGCGGTATGCGTGTGACCATTAGTGCAGCGCAAATTGAAGATGCTGAAGATGCCGATATCGAGTCTGATGATGAAGATGCTTCAGATTCAGCCTTAATCAGCCGTATCGTTTCACTGGTGGTTGTTCCTGAAACGGGTGAAGTGCTGTGTGCTTCTGAAAATGGTTACGGTAAACGTACCCCGGTGGATGACTTCCCGACCAAGAAACGTGGCGGTAAGGGTGTGATTGCGATCAAGACCTCGGAACGTAACGGTCAGTTGGTTGGAGCAGTGGCGATTGATGCCTCTAAAGAACTGATGTTGATTTCTGATGGCGGTACTCTGGTCCGTACACGTGCTTCTGAAGTTGCTCAAACAGGTCGTAACGCACAAGGTGTTCGCTTGATCCGTTTAGGTAATGACGAGTTACTTGTCGGTGTAGTTTCGGTTGAAGCTGTAGAAGAAGATGAGTTCATTGAAGCAGTGGAAGGCGAAGAAGTTGTTGCCTCTACAGCTTTAATTGATTCTGAAACTTTGGTGGATGATGAAACTATCGCTGATGAAGCTGATACTGAATCAGATTTAAGAGATTCTGACGACTAAGTTTTGATATTGAAAAGAAGGGCGCTTAGGCGTCCTTTTTTGTAACAGTAGATAATCTAATAAATATTAAAATGGTGGGATATGGATCAAAAGACATTGGAACAAATAGCAGAGTTTATTTGTGGAAATAATGAAATAATTCATCCTGAATATAGATCAAGTTCAAAAATTACTAAATTTTTTCATAATATAGGTTTGCCATATATTCATGATGGCTCAACTCGTGCTAAATGGGTTTTAGACAGATTAAATGAATTAACAAGTCAACAATTAGCCAATGTATTAAAACGACTTGTTTCTCCACGTGAATATGGTGGTGATAAAGAAAGAGTTTTTAAAGCTTTAAATACTCTAAATAGCATACTGTATGTTGAAGGCTTTGAAATATATCTAGAAGGTATTGAACCAAAGTTTAGAAAAATTCAAATAGATTTTAATGAAAGCAAATTAGAAAAAGACAGAGAACTAAAACCGTTACCTGCACCCAATTTCCTCGCTTTAAGGCTGGAAGTTGGCGTGGGAGAAATATTAAAAAGTAGATGGGATGAAGTTCAAAGATGTATTGATGCTAATGCTCATCTTGCAGCAGTAATTTTAATGGGTAGCATGCTTGAAGGTATTTTATTAGGTGTATGTCAGAAAAATATGATTGAAGCAAATAAGGCAAATTGTGCTCCAAAAGATAAAAATGGGAAAACTAAGCATTTTGCTGACTGGAAATTAGCAGAGATGATAGATGGAGCTCATCAAGTAGGATGGATAGATATTGATGTGAAAAAATTCTCTCATTCCCTGAGGGAATTTAGAAACTTGATTCATTCTTACGAACAAATGATGAATAGGTTCAACCCTGATAAAGATACGATAAATATTTCATGGTTAGTCGTTCAAGCAGCGATTAATGACTTAGCTTTCAAGCTTAAGACATAAAAAAGGAAGCCGAAGCTTCCTTTTTAAAACTTATAAATTATGCAGCCTGTTTCATTTCAACTTGATAATCTTTTTGCTTTTCAGCATCAAATTTACCTTCCCATTTACTGATTACAAGAACAGCCAACGAGTTACCAATCACATTCAATACAGTACGGGCCATATCCAGAATACGGTCAATACCGGCAATAAATGCCAAGCCTTCAAGCGGAATACCTACACTGCCCAAGGTTGCCAACAATACAACGAAAGAAACACCCGGAACGCCTGCAATACCTTTAGAGGTAATCATCAAGGTTAACACCAGAATGATTTGCTGAGTAATGGTTAAATCAATACCGTAAAGCTGCGCAATAAAAATCGCTGCAATACTTTGATAAAGTGTAGAACCATCCAGATTAAATGAATAACCGATTGGAATAACAAAACTGGTAATAGATTTTGGCGCACCATAAGCTTCCATTTTTTCCATCAGGCGCGGTAATACTGTCTCGGAACTTGCAGTTGAATAAGACAGAATCAGCTCATCTTTTAGAATTTTAATAATTTCCCAAATACTGAAGCCACAGAATTTAGCAACCACTCCTAAAATACCAAAGATGAAGAAGAAAATAGCGCCATAAACCAATAGAGCCAGTTTCAATAAAGGCAGCAGTGAAGCAAAACCAAAGTTCGCAACGGTAGCCGCAATCAGGCCGAATACACCGAATGGTGCAAAGAGCATGATCATGTGGGTCACTTTGAACATG
>DKLL01000154.1 GCA_002455755.1 Acinetobacter sp. UBA6641 | reverse complement strand
AATACTGGAACGAATAGATTGATAATAAATCTGGTTCCGGCCTAAATGTTTGGCACGATATAAAGCCTGATCAGCAATCTCCAATAATGCTTCTTTACTCAGTTCGGCTTCTCCGTGATAAACGGTAATTCCCAAACTGATGGTAATAAAATCGGAGATTAAAGATTTTTCGTGAGGAATTTCTAAACGCTCAATGGCCTTGAATATATTGGATGCCACGGCATAGGCACCATGAGCGTCTGTTTCCGGCAGTAATACCACAAACTCTTCCCCGCCATAGCGTGCTACAAAATCCATATGCCGAATGGCATTTTTAATCGATTTGGCGATAGAAGAGATCACATTGTCGCCTTTCTGGTGCCCATAAAAATCGTTATAGTTCTTAAAAAAATCAATATCAATAAACAGGATCGCCAGAGCACTTCGTTCCTGCCGGGTCTGTTCGTAAAATACTTCCATCATTTCATCGAAAGTACGGCGGTTTGAAATTTTGGTCAGGTCATCATGCTGGCTTAAATGCAACAGCTCCGAATTATGAATCCGGTGCATTTTTTCACTAATTCTGGCACGCTTTGAATACAAGTAAATCATTCGTTCACGCGCAAAAATCATATGACTAATCACATAACCAAATACACAGCTACCAAAAAGAATACGCCCCAGCACCACGGCATCAAAATCAACACGAAGTAGAAAGAAAAGAATGATTGTTACTGAGGCTGCTAAAAAACCGGTCATCAGCATCTGAAATGGCTTTACCCCAGTAATAAGGGCACCCATGATGTAAATCATGCAAAGGATAGCCATACCCTGTTGTCGTAAAGCGATGGTTTCTACTGTCAAGGTTAACCAGGACATGGAAATCATGGCCCAGAACATCAATGCCATAGAGGCTGGAGAAAAATAGGGACGCAGTTTAGGAAAATGTGAAAAAGCGAATAAAACCCATAGGGATAGCGCACCATTGGCCAAACCTAAGCTACAGTATAGGAAATCATGCTTTAAGTACTGTTTGTCGATTACCCAGTAATCGCTGGGTAAAATCACCAGAACAAAAATAAAATAAGATAAAACACCGCCCCACAAGTATTTTTCTACATGCTTACGCGCACGCTCCAGGTTTTTCGACCAAAATTCCTGTTCCATCTTTTTGGGAAAAACCTGCCCTACACGTTGACTTTGCCGTGTAATCAGTTCTTCTATCTTTTCTTTGTCGTACTGTAATTTAGCTAGATTATACTTGGATTCCATTGCCCAGCATGTCTGACTTCTTTTAGTTACTGAAAATAACATATTTTTCACATTTATAATTATATATGTATCACCATTTGTCTGTAATTCTCGTTACCATTTTCACACTTTATCGATTATCATCTGTTTTATTTCTTCGATTGAAATGGCCTTGAATACAATCACCCTTCTCCAGCCAGACGATTGGCATGCTCACTTACGTGACGGTTTATCTTTAAAACGTACAGTTCCAGATCTTGCCAAGCAGTTTGCTCGTGCCATCTGCATGCCAAATACTGTCCCTCCGATTAAAACAGTTGAAGAAGCCCTGGCTTATCGTGAACGCATTATGGCGCATGTTCCTGATGGTGTCGCCTTTGATCCGCGCATGGTGCTTTATTTTACCGACCAGACCCAACCGAGCGAAGTCAAAAAAATCAAAGAATCTGGACATGTCAATGCCATCAAGCTTTATCCTGCCGGTGCAACCACAAATTCAGACAATGGCGTCAGTGACATTCGCAAAGTTTATGGCGTGATTGAGCAACTCGAAGAACATCAGGTACCGTTGTTGCTGCATGGAGAAGTCACCCACAACCATGTCGATATTTTTGACCGTGAAAAACGCTTTTTAGATGAAGTACTTTCACCCTTACTGAAACAGTTTCCCAAGCTTAAACTGGTGCTCGAACATATAACGACCAGTGACGCTGCACATTTTGTGCTTGAGCAAGACCGCAATGTCGCTGCTACCATTACCCCTCAGCATTTATTGTTCAACCGTAACGATATGCTGGTGGGTGGGATTAAACCGCATTTTTACTGCTTGCCTATTTTGAAGCGTCAAAGCCATCAGCAAACACTGCTTGAAGTTGCGACCAGTTCCAATCCCAAGTTTTTCCTGGGAACAGACAGCGCTCCGCATTCAAAAAATGCCAAAGAAAATGCCTGTGGCTGTGCCGGTTGCTATAGCGCGCCTACTGCAATTGAATTATATGCTCAAGCTTTTGATCAGGCAGGCCGTCTTGATCGCCTGGAAGGTTTTGCCAGCCACTTCGGTGCTGACTTCTATGGCTTGCCGCGCAATACCAGTACCATTACCCTGGTCAAAGAAGAGCAAGTGATTCCTGAAAGTTTAGACTACTTGGATGGTGAACAGATTATCCCGCTGTATGCGGGTAAAACCATCCAATGGAGAAAAGTGTGACAGACGAAACTCAACCCGTAATTGGTCAACGTTTCCGTGGATTTTTACCTGTTGTTGTCGATGTCGAGACAGCAGGTTTTAATTCCCAGACCGATGCTTTACTGGAAATTGCGGCAATCCCGATTATTTATAATGACGAAGGTCAGTTTGTGCCAGGTGAAGCCTATCATGCGCATATTAATCCTTTTGCAGGGGCAAACTTAGACCGTCGTTCCTTAGAATTTATTGGTATAGATCCCTCAAATCCTATGCGTATGGCCATGGCGGAAGATGAAAAAAGTGCCTTAAAACGCATTTTTAAATCGGTCAACGAAGTGCGACGTCAGCAAAACTGTACCCATGCAGTTTTAGTCGGTCATAATGCACATTTTGATTTAGGCTTTGTACAGGCTGCGATTGCACGTACAGGAACGAAAAATCAAAACCCGTTCCACAGTTTTTCTGTGTTTGACACAGTGACTTTAAGTGCAGTGATGTTTGGTCAAACCGTACTGGCGAAATCATGTATTCAGGCTGGAATTGAGTTCGATGGTAAGGAAGCACACTCTGCTTTATACGATACTCAAAAGACTGCCGAACTGTTTTGCTATATTTTGAACAAACTCGCACCTCATCTACTTGACACCTTGGTGGCGGATCAATAAGATACCGCCATCTTCTAAACGACCCTATCGTCTAGAGGCCTAGGACATCGCCCTTTCACGGCGGTAACCGGGGTTCGAATCCCCGTAGGGTCGCCATCTATTGCTCTTTTTCCAATATCTCATTTAATTTTCAAATTAAATGCTTCTCAAGCTTTTGTTTCTGTCATTTTTTATATTTTTCTAAAATTTATCTTGTTTATTAACAATCTTGATGTCTATTAATTTTTATTGAAAATAATTCTCATTTCTATTGATGGAGTTGTTAAATTTAATGATAATCACTAGCATTACGTTTTACATGACTTTCCAATAACTATGCGTTTTGTTTACTCTTCTCTTGGCATTGCTCTACTAACAATGCCAGGTTTTAGTGTTTCTGCTGAAATTACCGCTAAAACTGAACCCCATGAATCGCTCATCCCGGTAGAATTAGTGCCAATTATTGTAGAAGCAAAAAAAGCAGATACCGTCGGTCAAACCACTTACCGCACAGAACAATTACACAGTATGCCCAATGCAAAAAAGTCGATTACAGACTTTCTTAAAGTGCATACCAATGTTCAATTCGCGAGAGATGCAAACAGCGCTGCTACACAGGGTTCACTTGCACCCAATAAAATTTCCATAAATGGTGCATCTAATTATGAAAATAAATTCGCTATTGATGGAGTCAACACCTCCAATACTTTTGATCCAGTCGGTGAAAGTGCCGATTCCAATTACTACGGAATGCCCAGTAATGCCCAGACTGCCCACATCAATACGGATTTATTATGTGAATTAGAAATAATTGACAGCAATGCAAGTGCTGAACATGGTTCATTTCAGGGCGGCGTCATCAATGCCAAAACATGCGCACCACACACAGCTCTGGGCCAAATTCATGGCTCAATCAGTTATGACTGGCTCGCTATAACTATGTGAATGACGAGCAACAAGCCCTGTTTGACGAACAGGATGCTACCCATCAGAAGGAATATACCACTCAAGGTTTAAGCTTTAACGTATATGGAAACTTAACCGAGCAATGGGGTGTTAACGTCTTTGGTGGCAGACGCAATTCACGCATTCCGGTCAAGAGTGGCTTAAGTGAAAATGATAAAGTCAAAACTGCAGAAAATAATGACAATATTGGTTTTAATGCGTATTTCACGCCATCAGACCAGCATAAATATCAATTTGGCATACAACACTATAATTATGATAAACAGGGCTATTATGCCAATACACTTGGGTCTGCCTATACAGTAAACACCATCACCAATACATTTTTCATCAATGCAGAACATCAATTCGAAAAGTTTAAACTTGAACAGAATCTAAATTATCGGACTTCTGAACTGGATCGCAAGTTAGACCACAACTATTCAGCTCTCTGGTATTACGCACCCGGTTCTAAAGATTGGGGAACAGGAAAAACTGATGGCGATAGTGTGACTGAAGGCAGCTTTGGAGGTGATTTAACCAATCATCAAGACACATTTGCCTATAGCTTGAAAGCCACACTAGATTCATTAACACTGCTTGAGACGACCCACCGTATCACCGCAGGTGCTTCCTATCAGCACAACGCAGGCTCATGGGAACGCCCCCAAAATATGGTCTCATACACCACCCGTGCAAATTTAACCAATGCAAGCTGTGCATTGGGCGATCCATTATGTGACGAGACAGATCTTAAATACCGTCTCAATAACAGACAACCATTTACCGACTGGACAGGACAATATAGCCGTAACGGAATTTCCTATGAGGCTGGTATGTTTACTGCTCGACAGGACCAGTGGTCTACTTTTCTACAAGATGAAATCATCTGGAAAAAATGGCGCGCGCGTCTGGGAGTACGGACAGATTATGACTCATTAAGTTCCAACCTGAATATTGCGCCCCGCATATCTATGCAATATAAGCCCTTTAGCTCAGATATTTTAAGCTTTAGCTCAGGCTATAACCGTTATTATGGCAATACCTTCCTCATTACCGAACTGGATGAAAAGACCTACACTAGTTATGGCAATTTGAGTCGCGCAGCCACCTATAGTCCAGACTGGAATGCAGAAAACGATTATGGCTGGGTCAAAAGCAGTCTGGCCAGTAATGCAGGTGTCAAAGCCTCTGAATTAGATACTCCCTATAGTGATGAAACCTTATTTGCCATTCATAGCAAAATCAGTCATTTTGATCTGGGTCTGCAATGGGTTCATCGTGATTTCAAAGCTATGCTCCAGGAAACCAATATCAACAAGTTAAATGCAAATGGTATGGAAGTGCTGGACTATCGTACTTACTCAAATGTAGAGGGTGGTAAGGTTGATACTTACACCTTAAATATCTCCAATTTTAAACCTTTTGAATTCTTCAATAGCCAACATAAGCTGAGTCTAGGTTTAAGCTATGTCGAAAATGCAGCAAAACGAGGCAATTATAAAGACTCTGTGACCCATGCAAAACGTGATGATCGTATAATTTATGAAGGCCATTTAATAAGTAAGGATATGTTGCCAATTCAAGATGAACCCTTCAAGGCACGTTTAAGCTGGGACATGAAAGGCAATGATATTCCCTTCACGCTGCATCATTTTTTTAACTTTAAATCTTCTGCTGTAAACTATATTCACAATGGAGATTATGAGCTGCTCAATAGTGAAGAAATTCCTGTTTACGTGGAAAAAGAATTTGCCAGCAAATTTACCTGGGATATGCGGGCAGCCTATGCCTGGAATTTAAATCCGAAACAGTCATTGATCTTGGGTCTGACAGTAAGTAATGTTTTGAATAAAAAGAATCAATCCGTGACTGAAACATCAGCAAAAACCTATTCGGACGAGGGTCGCCGCTTTATTGCTGATATCAGTTATAAATTTTAAGTTTAACTTCTGGGTACTTTACTGCCTTTTTTTATCTCAAGTTGCATGTTAATTTCATGCTATTCAAATTAATGAACCTGCACTCATGTTGAAAAAATTTTTTCTTGTGTTAATCATTCTTCTTCCTTCTGCCTTATATTTATATATTGTCAGTAAGGACACCCCTCCATCCAAGGACTCATCTGCTCCGCCCGCCTCAATTCCAGCTCAGGAACAGCCCCAGAAATACCAGACTCCAGACCACTAGGGTGTGTTGACACTTTTAG
>DKLL01000220.1 GCA_002455755.1 Acinetobacter sp. UBA6641 | reverse complement strand
ATTCGCTATACCAATCGTTTAGAAGCAGCAAATTTACGAGCATCAGTCGGTACGACCGGTGATTCATACGATAATGCTTTGGCTGAAACGGTGAATGGCTTATACAAAACAGAGGTGAATGAATATCTAAAAGCAGATTGGCAAGGTTTAGCAGATGTACAACTTGCGACACTAAACTGGGTAGATTGGTTCAATAAAAAGCGTGTACACAGTGCACTGGGTTATGTATCGCCTTTTGAGTTTGAAGCAATGTACTATGATAAGATTAACCCGTTAGGTCAGGTGGCCTAACTTAAATAAAAAAGTCTCCGACAAACCCGGTACGGTTCACTCAAAAAATAGGAGCTTAGAGCTCCCATTTTTTGTTAGCTTTCTAAGTCCCTATGTTAATTTGAAGAATACTTCATCATAACGTCCGAATACAGCTATATTTTTTTGATTTCTACAATATCACTTGATTCAATGAGCGATTGGATATTACCAAATAAATTTTGAATATAATCAGACGCTATATGGATATCTAAATCCTCCCTGCTACGCCATTCTTCTAAGAAAAAATATCTACTCGAGTCATTTTCGCTAATATAAAGCTCATATTTCAAGCATCCTTCTTCGTTAAGTGTAGGCTCTATTACACTTTTTAAAAGCGCTTCTAACGTCTCTTTTTGATCTGACTTTGCCTTAAAGTTCGCAATTACTGAAATAGTCATTATTTCACCTTTAATTTGTTTAGAAGTTTTCTAGTACAATTTTGCCTTTTGACTTGCCTGATTCAAGCAACTTATGCGCCTTCTCCAAGTTTGCAGCGTTAATTTTGCCTAGATTTTGGTTGAGGGTACTTCTAATTTTTTGCTGGTCAACTAATTGGGCAACCTGTTGCAATAGATTACCTTGCTTTTCAATATCATCGGTTTCATACATTGAACGAGTGAACATTAACTCCCAATGGATAGAAATAGATTTAGTCTTAAACGGCATAATATCAAAGGTTTGTGGATCATCGATCAATCCAAGCTTGCCTTGTGGTGCAATCAGAGAAACTATTTGCTTGATATATGTTTCTGTATGATTTGTAGAGAATACGTATTTTGGTTTTGCAATGCCTAGTGTCTCGATTTGTGCATTTAAATCTTTACTATGATCAATGACATGGTCGGCACCAAGTGATTCCACCCAAGATTTCGTTTCTTCACGTGAAGCTGTTGCTATAACGGTCAGATTTGTTTTTGCTTTTAGGAGTTGGATAGCGATAGATCCTACACCGCCTGCACCACCAATAATTAAAATACTGCCAACTTCTGTTTCTGAAATTTGAAACCGATCAAACAACATTTCCCATGCCGTTATCGCAGTCAATGGCAATGCTGCTGCTTCTGCATTAGATACTGTAATGGGTTTAAGACTGATAATTCGTTCATCGACTGCTTGAAACTCAGCATTACTACCATCTCGGGTTAAATCGCCAGCATACCAAACAGAATCTCCTACTTTAAACGCGGTAACTTTTGAGCCAACTTCAATAATTTCCCCAACGGCATCCCAACCTAAAATACGATTATTTGCTTCAGACGAATTTTTTCTCACTTTGGTATCAACTGGATTCACAGAGATTGCCTGAACTTTTACCAGTACATCACGCTCCTTAAGCGTAGGCTTCGCTTTTTCAATATCTACCAATGAGTTTTTAAAATCATCATGGTTATTGATAACATATGATACGGCTTTCATAGATTTGTCCTTAAATTTAAAAAATATAGTAAAAATGGGAGCGAGGTGCTCCCATTTTATGTTATTCAATCATTAAAACTCTTGGCTCGTTGGGCGTAAAACAATTTCATTAATATCTACATCCGCAGGCTGTTCAATTGCATAAGCAATTGCTCGAGCGACTGAGTCAGCTGGTATGGCTTGTTTGTAGAAATCAGTAACAAACTCTGAACTTTCTTTATGAGAAGAACCGAATTTTAGTTCTGACTCAACTGCACCAGGCTCAATAGTCGTCGTTCTAATTGTTCCCCCAACTTCATGACGAAGTCCTTCAGAGATGGCTCTTACAGCAAACTTAGTACCGCTATAAACAGTACCTCCTGGACTAAATACTTTTATCCCTGCAACAGATGCGAGATTAATAAAGTGTCCAAAGTTTTGTTTTTGGAAAACAGGTAGGGTAGCTGCTATACCATAAAGAACACCTTTAATATTAATGTCGATCATACGATCCCATTCATCAACTTTTAGCTCACTTAATGGTGCAATAGACATTAATCCAGCATTGTTTACCAATACATCGATTTGACCAAATGCGCTTAATGCCTTTTCAATAAGTGCTTGTACTTCCTGTGGTTTGGTTATATCCATACCGATAAATTCAGCTTGACCACCTTCAGCACGAATGTCGTGAACAATAGCCTCTAATTTTTCAGTACGTCTAGCACCAAGTACAACCTTTGCACCTTTTTTAGCAAGTAAGCGAGCAGTAGCTTCACCTAAACCACTACTTGCACCAGTGATAACAATAACTTTATTTTCTATATTATTCATACAAGTAACCTTCAACCTATCTGTCAATCATATTTGATGGGTTAAGTATTACAGCCTTGTTATATATAATAAATGAATAATATTATCTTTCAGAATTCCTATTTACGGAATAATTGCCATAACACAGGAGTGGACATGCAGAACAAATTGGAAATGATGCGTATCTTTTGTGTCGCAGCAGAGTCTCGAAATTTTAAAGAGGCAGCCACTCAGCTGGGTATTTCCCCGCAGATAGTGACACGGGCAATAAAAGAGCTAGAAGAGCAGCGCGGAGAGATTCTGTTCTACAGGAGTACTCGACAAATTAAAATTACCGCTGATGGTGAGCGTCTGGCAAAGCAAGCAAGTTTTGCGGTGGGATCGATCGATGCTTTGTTTGTAAAAGACACCAAGGAAAAACGAGATGAAATGCGTGGGACTGTCCGTCTTACTGTGTCGTCTGTGTTAGGGCGTAAATTGGTAGTACCTGCACTAGCAGAATTTGCCACACGTTATCCAGATATTGTCGTGGATTGTGTGCTAACAGATTCACACTCGGATGTGATCGATGAGCGAATAGATATCGGGATCAGATTTGGATTTTTGCCGGACAATCGATATGTGGCAAGGGAATTGGCTAAAGTGAACTTTTATTCTGTGGGTACGCCAGAGTTAATTGATAAGGTTGGAATGCCCAAAAAAATTATTGACCTTGATAAATACCCTCTAACAGCACTATTCGATCATAAAACAGGGCGTTACTGGCCATGGACATTCACTGAAAGTCGAAGCTTTACGCCATCAAAGCCCCGTTTTATTACAGATGATCTAGAAGCTGAATTTCAAGCTATTCTCGCTGGAGTTGGATTCGGACACATGCCTGGATTTCTAGTTTTGCCGTGGCTTAGGAGTGGTAAGCTCATTCAGATACTTCATGAGGAAACCTCTCCCGTTTGGCGCCTGTATTTATATCGTCCACAGCGGGGCCCGACACCTTTGCGAATCCGAGCATTGTTTGATTACTTAGCGGAAGTGCTGGGCCATATAGAAACCTGAATCAGATGGAACTAACCTTTTTTCTAGAAAGTAGAAATCAGATAAGACCATCATGTATTCAGAGTAACTACAATTTTTCCTATTTGCTGATTTGATTCAAGATAGCGCTGAGCATCATGCATGTCCTCAAAGTTAAAGCAACAGTCGATCACTGGACGAAGATATCCTGCACCTATACTGCTAAGAATAAATCGTCTGGCTTGCTCCCTTAGAACAGGGTCATGGAGAACCTCAAGGAACAAAAAACCTCGCATGGTTAAGCTCTTGCGTAATGCAACTTTAAGGGGAAATGGTGTGATCTCCGGGCTAAGTGCACCATGCATAACCATAGTTCCTCCCACAGACATCGCTTTTGCAATCTGTTCAATATGTGGCCCTCCTACAGCATCGAAGGCGACATCAAGATATTCTCCACCCAAACGTGAAACAAGCGCCTCATACAAATCTGGTTCATCTTCACTGGCTATAACATTTTTAACACCGAGATCCAGTAAACGTTGCTTTTTCTCTATCGTTTGTGTACTTGCAATGACCTTAGCACCCGCTGCTTCAGCTATTTGTATCGCAGCTAGTCCTACGCTACTTGAAGCTGCTGTGATCAAGATCGTTTTTCCTTTCGAAACTCCACCAGCATGGATTACACCACCCCAAGCCGTTAAATACTGCATCCAGATTGAAGAAGCTTCTTGCCAGCTTAAACTATCGGGTTTGTGAACTAAAAAAGTTTCTGGAATCAGAAGCTTGTCCGCATATGTCCCATATTTGGCTAGATTGTCAGTCGGAAGAATCGATACTGCATCTCCTGGAGAAAATTGGCGAACACCTTCACCTATTGCCAGAACTATGCCTGCTCCCTCATATCCCAGACGAGAAGGGAATACTGCCTTTTGAATATAAGTACCACGCCGAAACATTACATCAGCCCGGTTGAGTCCGATCGTTTTCATCTGGATTAGAACTTCTCCTGCGGCTGGGAAAGCCACAGGAAGTGTTTCTAATGTCAGAACATCTGTATCTCCAATAGAATTGAAGCGCCAAGTCTTGGCCTGAAGTGCGTTAAATGACATCAATAACTACCTTAATATTGGCAGAGCGATCTTGAACAGCATCATGAGCCTCAATTGCTTGGTCTAGAGTAAAATGACGAGGATCAACAAGAGGACGCAGTTTACCTTCCTCAACGAGACGAGTAGCGATCTTAAGGACATCACCATGATGAGAACGGCGATTGCCTGTTAACATCGGCAATAGGACGAATACGCCAGACAGTGTGGCACACCGTAGAGATGAACTCGCTAAATTATGATTACCAAATGCAGCACAGCTGGTAATGTGGCCATAGTGAGTTGTCATGGAAAGTGAAGCTTCGAGTACTGGACCACCCACAGTGTCGTAAACAATGTTAAAACCTTGACCCTCAGGGCTTGCAGCAATAATGTCATCGGAAGATGCTGTTGTGTAATCGAGAGGTGTTGCACCGAGTTCTGAAATCAGTGATTGATCAGCTGTACGACCAGTCGCCCAAACATTTGCATCAAGTGCTTTTGCAAGCTGAACAACCATATAACCAACGCCACCAGCACCACCCTGAACCAGTACAGTTTGCCCTGGTTGGACCTTCGCATGATCCACTAAACCTTCCCAAGCGGTGAGGAACGTCAATGGTAGTACTGCTGCCTCGCGCATAGAGATATTCCGTGGCTTTAATGCGATCAGATCAGCATCTACGACAACATATTCTGCTAAAGATCCTTGAAGACCACGAACGCCACCTATCAGACCGTAAACTTCATCTCCGACGTTGAAGTGGGTGACACCTTCACCAACAGCAGTTACAACCCCAGCCATATCCGTTCCCAACACGGCAGGAAGTTCTGGCATAGCATATGGTGCTTCACCAAGACGAATTTTATAATCAATAGGGTTTACACCACTAGCATGAATACGTACCAGAACTTGCCCAGCCTCAGGGTGAGGTATAGGGAGTTCTACACGTGTAAATTCATGATCACCAAAATTTTCTAAGATAAGAGCATTCATCATCTTATTCATAATTGTTCCTTATTTTTAACTGGGGGATGATGTGCACAGTACCAAAGTAAATTAATCCAATAAATGATATTTATAGGATTTAATAATTCCTAAATAATGAATAATAAATATCATCCGCTCACTAAAAATATTCTAGTACAGTCTGTAAAGGCAGTTTAATCTAAACTGTCGGTAGTATTTTCAAGGCTTGAAACGTTCAAAATATCTACAAAGTGGCCAAAATTTGAAACATAATTCTAAAAGGTCACAGCATTACAAAGAACATGAGACAAAATAAAAAATGGGAGCTAAAAGTCCCATTTTTTTTTGTGACTTTCGCATAAGCTCTATGATGTTAATTTAAAAAAACTAAAAACAGGGATAGAAAATTTTCGCTAAAGATCTTTTTAATTTTCGATTTATAAAAATTATTGCTTTTTTTATACTATGGGGTACTATAGTATTAATGCTAGCAAATAAGGAGGTCTGATGCCTAATCAGGTTGAAGACAAAAAAAAGATTCTTCTACGCGTCAGAAAGATCAAAGGTCAGACGCAAGCGATTGAAAAAGCGTTAGAAGACAATGTGGAATGTGGTGCAATTCTGCAACAAATATGCTCTGTGCGTGGTGCTATTAATGGTTTGATGAATGAAATGTTGGAGGTTCATTTAAAGGACACTTTAGTATCAGGTGAAACCACAGAACAACAACGAAAAGAAGAATTGGCTGAAATCGCCAAGATTCTAAAATCATATTTAAAGTAGATCTGTATAAGGAATTATTCCATGAAGTCACGTGCTGCCGTTGCGTTTGGTCCTGGTCAACCTCTTCAAATTGTTGAAGTTGATGTTGCACCACCGAAGAAAGGTGAAGTATTAATTAAGATCTCCCATACCGGTGTGTGTCATACAGACGCATTTACTTTATCTGGCGATGATCCTGAAGGTGTTTTTCCCGCTATTCTCGGGCATGAAGGTGCTGGTGTTGTAGTTGAGGTTGGTGAAGGCGTGACTAGCGTCAAACCAGGTGATCATGTTATTCCACTTTACACTGCTGAATGTGGCGAGTGCGTATTCTGTAAATCTGGAAAATCGAACTTGTGTATTTCCGTTCGCGAAACTCAAGGTAGAGGCGTAATGCCAGATGGTACCACTCGTTTTTCCTACAATGGTCAACCGATTTACCACTATATGGGCTGCTCAACGTTCAGTGAATACACTGTAGTGGCAGAAGTATCATTGGCTAAAATCAATCCTGAAGCCAATCACGAACATGTCTGCTTACTGGGTTGTGGTGTCACAACGGGTATCGGTGCAGTACACAACACGGCTAAAGTACAAGAAGGTGATAGTGTTGCGGTCTTTGGTTTAGGTGGTATTGGTTTGGCAGTCGTACAAGCCGCACGTCAAGCTAAAGCAGGACGTATTATTGTGGTTGACATGAATCCAGATAAATTTGCGCTGGCAAAAGAGTTTGGTGCAACGGACTTCTTGAACCCTAAAGATTACGATAAACCAATCCAGCAAGTCATTGTCGAAATGACTGGCTGGGGTGTAGATCATTCATTTGAATGTATTGGTAACGTGAATGTGATGCGTGCAGCTCTTGAAAGTGCACACCGTGGCTGGGGACAATCCGTAATTATTGGTGTAGCTGGCGCAGGTCAGGAAATCTCTACCCGTCCATTCCAACTGGTTACTGGTCGTAAATGGCTAGGTTCTGCCTTTGGTGGCGTAAAAGGTCGTACGCAACTTCCAGGAATGGTTGAAGATGCCATGAAAGGTAAAATTCAATTAGAACCATTTGTGACACATACGATGGGCTTGGATCAGATCAATGAAGCCTTTGATCTAATGCATGAAGGTAAGTCAATTCGTACTGTAATTCATTACGAATAATTGCGTCAGACCTTATGCTTTTCCATGCATGTGAATCATGATTGACATGCATGGAATCCTCTAAAACGGTACATTATCTGTAAAACAGATCTATCTATGTATCCATCATGTATAGGTTCAACAAACCTGCCTACATTTTAAATCTTTATCAGTATTCTCTGTGGAGAATGTCAGACTCTTTGTTTACTCGATTTCTCATGAAGTCTTGCTCAACATAGGTAATTGATTATGGAAATAATTGAGAAACATGCTTCTTTTGGTGGATCGCAAGAAGTGTATCGCCATCAGTCAATAGCACTAAACTGTTCAATGAAATTCTCAATATATCTGCCACCTCATGACAAAGATGAGAAGTTGCCAGTTTTATATTGGTTATCAGGACTGACTTGCAACGAACAGAACTTTATTACTAAAGCCGGAGCACAAAAGTATGCGGCTGAACATAAAGTCATTATTGTTGCACCAGATACCAGCCCACGTGGAGAGGATGTACCAGATCATGCAGATTATGATTTAGGCCAAGGCGCAGGATTCTATGTGAATGCAACACAAGCACCCTGGTCACAGCATTTCAAAATGTATGATTATATTGTGGAAGAGCTCAGAAATCTGATTGACCTGAATTTTCCGACCAATCAAGTCCAAAGTATTATGGGTCATAGCATGGGTGGTCATGGTGCATTAGTAATTGGGTTAAAAAATCCTGAGCTGTATAAAAGTATTTCTGCTTTTGCACCAATTGTTGCGCCTAGCCAAGTACCTTGGGGGAAAAAGGCTTTTACACACTACCTAGGTGAAACCGAAACTTTATGGAAAAGCTATGATGCGATTGAATTAATCAAAAACGCTGAAGTTCATTTACCTATTTTAGTCGATCAGGGAACAGCTGATGATTTTCTTGAAGAACAGTTAAGGCCTAAGCTTCTTAGTGATATTTGTTTGGAACAAGAATATCCTCTTACACTTAACCTAAGAGAAGGGTATGACCATAGCTATTACTTCATTGCGAGCTTTATAGAGAAACATATAGAGTTCCACAGCAAATTCCTAGCTAAATAACTTTCATAGATATGAGGATGTACAATGTTGTTCTTGAGTGCTTCTTGAGCAATATAATTTCCAGATGAAGAGGTCAGGTTATAAATCTAAGGTAGAGTCANNAATTTAATCATCTCATATCTTAATTTTTTGATTCAAATGTTAATGATATTAACTTGAATAAATTCATAGCATTATGTCGAAATAAAAAACCAGATTTTGGCTCAGCTATGGGAATTTTTTTTAACTTTTATACAACAAAACTTTCTGACATGCATCCATTAGCAATGTCAGAATCGTTTTAATTCTAATCAATTGTGGAGTTTTAGTCATGCTTAAAACAGCTTTATATGTCCGCCTTGAAGCTAAACCGGGTAAAGAAGACGAAGTGGAAGCTTTCCTTAAAGCCGGTTTACCTATTGTAATGGAAGAACCCGCGACAGTTGCGTGGTTTGGCCTACGTCTTGGACCTACAACATTTGGTATTTTCGATGCATTTCCTGATGAGGCGGGTCGCCAAGCACATTTATCTGGCAAGGTTGCAGCTGCTTTGATGGCTCAGGCCGATGAGCTATTTTCAGAGCCACCATCAATTGAAAAAGTAGATGTTTTGGCTAGTAAACTACCAGCTCATACTGACGCCTAAATGTATGAAAGGCAGCACTTCAACCCTGTGAGGTTTGTCGGAGGCTTTTTATTCAAGTTGGGCTACTTTATTTAATGGCTTAATCTCATCATTTACATGGGTCAATATCAAAACAGGGTAAATAAATGAATGCACCCATGTACATGCCTTATATTGAACCAATCTATCTAATTTAGTGTTGCATTTGTACATCTGCTAAACCGTGCCAATCTGCTTTTAAAATATTTAATCATTGCTATTTTGTATGAGCCATTCACTGTTTTAGCCAATGCGTTCATGACCATGTCAGTAGTCATACGTGTTGATACCTTCCATCCAACAATCGCTCGTGAAAATACATCAATAATAAAAGTGGTATAGAACAAGCCTGAATGTGTTTAACCATCACTCAAGTCGGCAAGATGAAATAATTTTTAAAAAAATAGACGACTGGTCTATTCTTATGTATAGTTAGCACATGGTGCAGTCAAAAGCCGCAGTGTTGTCCAATTTTTTAAAGTTTATTTGATGAATAACGGTGGTTTTTCAAATCAATTAGCTGATCATCCTAGGATAAAAAAATGCTGAATTTTAACTTTTATAATCCGACCCGCATTATTTTTGGTGGCGATACAATAGCTAAAATCAATGACTATGTGCCTACAGAAGCAAAAGTATTAATGTTGTTTGGTGGTGAAAGTGCACGTAAGAATGGTACTTTAGCTGAAGTGCGTGAAGCATTAGGTGCAAGAGAAATTCATGAATTTGGCGGAATTGAGCCGAATCCGAGTTATGAAACACTTATGAAAGCTGTAGAGCTGATTCGTGAACAAAAGATTGATTTCTTGATGGCTGTCGGTGGTGGATCGGTAATCGACGGTACTAAATTTATTGCAGCAGCAGTCAATTATACAGGGGATACATGGGAGATTTTAGAAACCCATGGTAATAAAATTACCCAAGCTTTGCCTTTTGCGAGTGTACTCACCCTTCCGGCAACTGGTTCAGAAATGAATAGCGGTGGGGTAGTCACCAGAAAATCGACCCAAGCCAAATTGTCATTTAGCAGTCCCTATGTTTTTCCGCAATTGTCCGTACTTGATCCGAATAAAACTTTTAGCTTGCCGACGCGCCAGTTGGCTAATGGCGTGGTCGATGCATTTATTCATGTCATGGAACAGTACTTAACTTACCCTGTCAATGCACAAGTACAAGATCGTTTTGCCGAAGGTCTATTGCAAACTCTGATTGAGATTGGACCGAAAATCTTGGACGATTCAGCAGATTATGACACGCGTGCGAATTTGATGTGGGCTNNGCGGCAGACTATGACACGCGTGCCAACTTGATGTGGACCGCCAGCATGGCACTAAATGGGCTGATTGGAGCTGGTGTACCACAAGATTGGTCAACCCATTTGATTGGACATGAGCTCACGGCTTTATATGGTATTGATCATGCTCGTACCTTGGCAATTGTGTTGCCGGCCAATCTACAAGTACGTCGTCAAGAGAAGCGAGAAAAACTACTACAGTATGCAGCTCGAGTCTGGCAGATTGTCGAAGGTGATGAAGAACAACGTATTGATACTGCTATTGCTCGTACTCGAGCCTTCTTTGAGCAACTTGGATTGCCGACTCGTCTTAGCGATTATGGACTGGGGGAGACAGATATTGAGATCATCATTACGCAACTTAAATCACATAATCTTACACAGCTAGGCGAACATAAAAATGTTTCATTAGAGATCAGTCGCCAAATTCTCGAGATGAGCATCTAAGCTAAATGCGCGTATCTGGCATGCTCTGACCCTGTAACAATGCTCCTCAATCATGAAAATTATCGGAGAAATAACATGAAAATTTTAATCGTTTTAACCTCACATGATCAACTTGGCAATACTGGTAAGAAAACAGGTTTCTGGCTAGAGGAACTTGCTGCACCGTATTACACCTTTATTGACTCTGGTGCTGAAGTTACGCTGGCGTCGCCTCAAGGTGGGCAGCCACCACTAGATCCGAAAAGTAATTTAGCAGAAGCACAAACTGAAACCACTCATCGTTTTGAAGCTGATTCAACTGCAATGCAAGCATTGGCACAGACGCATAAACTTAGCGAAATCTCTGTAGCTGATTATGATGCAGTGTTTTATCCAGGCGGGCATGGTCCATTGTGGGATTTAGCAGAAGATCCGATTTCAATTTCTCTGATTGAACAGGCGATTCAGTCTGGCAAACCTGTTGCAGCAGTGTGTCATGCCCCAGGTGTTCTTCGTCATGTGAAAGCGAGTAATGGAGCGCCTTTAGTTAGCGGTAAATTAGTGACTGGTTTCACCAATACTGAGGAGGCCGCTGTAGGTTTGACTGAAATTGTACCATTTTTAGTTGAAGACATGCTTAAAGAAAACGGTGGTCATTATTCTAAAGTAGATGATTGGCAAGTATATGTTCAAGTAGATGGCTTGCTGGTTACTGGACAAAATCCAGCATCTTCTGCTGCAACTGCCTCAGCATTACTTCAATTGTTGAAATAAAGAGTAGCTAGTGCCTGTTGTGGTGCTTAATAGTGAATAAACTTCTGACTCTGAGCAACTGGCTCAATAAGCAAAATAACCCTCATTTAATGGTGAGAGGCCTGAGTGAATAGCTTTGCTTCCTTTATTTTTCTATATACAGGAAGGATGGGTATTTAATGTAGATCAATTAAGTCATGATGACTTGGATACAGTGAAATGAAAGACAGTAAACTTTTTCAAAACTTAAGCTTAGGCCCTTATGTTTTGCAAAACCGTATTGTATTGCCACCATTAACGCGGTCGCGCAGTACTCAGCCAGGGAATATTCCAAATGAACTGATGGCAACCTATTATCAACAGCGTGCCGGGGCAGGATTTATGGTCACCGAAGGTACGCAAATCGAGCCACGTGGTCAAGGCTATGCTTGGACTCCCGGTAT
>DKLL01000221.1 GCA_002455755.1 Acinetobacter sp. UBA6641 | reverse complement strand
CAACATTGGCCTGTTCATATTCAACTTTGGAAATAAAGCCTTGATCCAACAAGCGCTGCTTGCGCTGCATCATATTTTTAGCCAGATTGGCTTGAGCTTGTGCTGCTGACAGATTGGCCCGAGCTTGTGCTAAACGCGCTGCATTGTCCTGATTATTCAGGCGAACCAGTACTTGGCCTTTGGAAACTGCTTGCCCGACCTGTACATAGACCTGGGTTGCAGTGGCAGTGACTTGAGCCTGAATGCTGCTCTGATTGACTGCACGAAGGGTACCGGTAAAAGCACTTTTGGCAATAGAGGTGCCATCTTTTACTGGAACTAAATCTTTTTCAATTAATTCGATTTTTGTTTTTGTTTCTACAGGTTTTTCTATTTCATCTTTTTGGCAGGCTGTCAGAAATAAGCTCAAACAGAGAATGCTGCCGGTCAAATATGGGCGCTGATCACTTAATTTAGATTTTTTTTTATGCTGTCCAGTTAGCATGCAGGTTCATCCTTTTTATTTATTGCAGCTTAAATTAAGTGCTCAACAGAACAAATGCAATTTATTCAAGTGCTTTTAAGCGAGCGATAATATTGTCGTATTCTGCTTGTGTATTTCGATAGCTAATTTGTAACGATTGAATCATGTCTTTTTTTGCTTCAATGTTCTTTTGATTATTCTCGATATTATTTTTCAAACTGGTGGGAATACTTTCGCCTTTGCGTAAATGCTCAATCTGCTGACGCTTAAAGTAGATACGATCATTTTGTAATTGTTTTAATTGGTCTTGCTGGAAGGTGATCTGTTTTTTAATGTTCACCAGAATGTCATTGCGTTTGATGATGGCAACTTGACTACTGCTATAGGCTTTTTTAAGTTTCAAGTTTTCTGCCTGCAGTTTGGCCTGGGCTGCACGTTGTGGCGCCTGTTTAATATCTGCTTCACTGTTGTAGGCACGATTACGCCGGATCACCTGCATGTTCTGATCCAAAGCTTCATAACCATGGCGAATATGGTTGGGTGTGACATTGGTACTAATATTGGCTATGCCTTTACTGTCATAGTAACGATACCATGTCGCTTTAGGGGGCGGTTCTTGAGCAAATGTTGGCGTTGCTTGAAAAATGATAAAAGAAAAAAAAATGAATCTGATAGTCATTTTTTTTTGTGCAATGAAAGCAAGTTTGTATTTAAACTGACTTTGCATTGTAACCCCCAAATAAAAGTAGATTAAATTACTTATTTTAAAAGCAATAAATAAGCTATATTAGTCGTAAAACGAGCAATAAAAAACCTTTCTTTGTCAAAAAAAAATCATTGGTCGGTGTAAAGTGTGAAGTCTGTAGTGAAAATAAAAGAAAGTGAGTGTTTGTGTGTAAAATGTTGATTGGAAATACAAGTAAAGATATGTTAAAAATGTTTGTAACGTGTAATAAAACTTTCGACTAAAATTGTTTGTACATTCTAAAAATGGGAAGGGTCATTAAATGGACGATAAATTCCAAAATCTAAAAGTCATGGTGATTGATGATTCAAAAACCATTCGTCGTACAGCAGAAACCTTACTACAACGTGAAGGTTGTGAAGTCGTGACAGCAGTAGACGGTTTTGAAGCCTTGGCAAAAATTGCTGAAGCCAATCCGGATATTGTTTTTGTAGATATTATGATGCCACGTTTGGACGGTTATCAAACTTGTGCACTGATTAAAAATTCGCAAAATTATCAAAATATTCCAGTCATTATGCTGTCAAGTAAAGATGGTTTATTTGATCAGGCAAAAGGTCGTGTTGTTGGTTCGGATGAGTATTTAACTAAACCCTTTAGTAAAGATGAATTGTTAAACGCAATCCGTAATCACGTAACAGCATAAGTTTATTTTTATTGGGGAAAAGCATGTCACGTATCCTTATTGTTGATGATTCACCGACAGAAACATTTCGTTTTAAAGAAATTTTAACCAAGCATGGCTTCGATGTTATCGAGGCGGCAAATGGTGCTGATGNNCACTTCAATGCAGGATAAGCTCTATGGCAGCTAACGGATTTATCGAATTACTTCGGATTGCTAAACGTGGCAACAAAAACTACGTTTCAACTGAAAATGAAGTAAACCGATGGTCAGGCATTGCTTTTGAGATGATGGGGCAATATTTTGTTGCCCCTTTGGGTGAAGTATCTGAAGTGATATATCCCCCAAAATATACGCCGGTTCCAAATACCCAGGCATGGGTGATGGGATTGGCCAATATTCGGGGGCGCTTACTTTCAGTTGCTGATTTGGCGCATTATATTTCAGGGCATCGAAGTCAGTTTTCACCGACTCAAAAAGTTTTGTGTATTAGTCACAATGACCATTATGTCGGTTTGGTGGTAGATCAGGTTTTGGGGATCCAGCACTTTAACAAGAAAAGTTTCTTTTCTAAACACGGTGAATTAGATAGCAATTTACAAGAATATTGTCATGGATATTTTTATCAACATAATCAACACTGGCATGTTTTCTTATTTAGTCGTTTATTGCAAAACCCAAAATACATGAATGCCTCTATAAAATTTATAAATTAATAGTCGCAAGCTAAAGAATGATGGCGCAACTCGGGGAGAAGCTGGATGGGCTTTAAACTTAAAAAGAAGAATACAAGTGAAAGTACCGGCCGTAAGGGCGGGAATGCTTTATTAGCAAAGATTCAATCACAGACAGAGCAATTATCACGTGTATTTGGTGACAGTGAAAAGTCCAAACCATTAATTTTGGGCGCAGCATTCTGTTTGACCGTAGCACTATTCCTGTTGTTGTACCTATTCTATAGTGTGCCGCGTAACAACGAATTGACACGTAGTGTGGGTGATTTGCGTCTATTATCACAAACCATTTCACGTCAGGCGACTGATGCAACGGCTTCAGGAACCAAAGAGTCGATTGATAAACTTTTGCAATCACAAAAAGAATTTGCTGAAAACCTTGAAACGGTAAACGATATTCATCCACGCACAGATGCACTGGTAGAAGTGGAAAAGCAGTGGAAAACGGTATCAGAAGGGATTGACTTGATTTCTTCTCAACAAAAAATGATTAACAAGCTTTACGATACCAACATTGCTATTGGCGAATCGATTCCCGGAATTCAGGCAGAATATAACTTGATGGTTGACCAAATGGCCCGTCAAGATATGCCAAGTAACCAGGTCGTTATTGCCAAAAACCAGGTATTCATTGCAGAACGTATTCTTCGTTCAATTAGTTCGGTACTTACAGGTAACGATAACTCGCGTGAATCTGCGGATGACTTCAGTGCCGATACGGAAACCTTTGGTTCTTATCTGAATGCACAGCTCAATGGTAGTGCAGAGCTGGGTGTAGAGCGTATTAATGATCCGGCATTACGTGAATCACTGGAAGGGATTAAAAGCGAATACGATGACGTATTGAAATCTGCTTCTGCAACGATTCTTAAGAACTCGGCTCAGATTGTAAAAGTCCGTCAAGCTGCAGCTTCAATTTTTGCCCAGTCAGATGAGTTGTTAGCAAGCCTGAATAAGTTATCCAGTGGTTCAAGCTTGGCTATTGCACTTCCTGCCTTGCTGTTAATTCTGTGTCTGGTCGGTTTCCTGTTTACGGTATTTAAATTACTTGCTTTACGTGGTCAGTCAGATAAACAGCGTGTGGCAAGTCTGCAAGAAGAATATGACCGTAACCAGAATGCAATTTTACGTTTACTGGATGAAATTGCCGATTTGGCAGATGGTGACTTACGTTCATACGCAACAGTATCTGAAGACTTTACCGGGGCAATTGCCGACTCCATTAACTTTGCGATTGACCAGTTACGTGACCTGGTTTCGCGTATTAACGAAACTTCTCAAGAAGTTGCGCAATATACGGCGAATACGCAAGGTATTACCAACCAGCTTGCTGAAGCATCTGAACATCAGGCACAAGAAATTGCCGGTGCTTCTGCCGCCATTAATGAAATGGCAATGTCTATTGACCAGGTATCTTCGAACGCGGAAGAATCGGCTGTGGTTGCGGAACGTTCAGTACAAATTGCTGCAAATGGTGCAGAGGTTGTAAACCGTTCGATTGAAGGTATGGATACTATTCGTGAGCAGATTCAGGAAACCTCTAAACGTATTAAACGTCTGGGTGAATCTTCTCAGGAAATTGGTAACATCGTTGCCTTGATTAACGATATTGCCGACCAGACCAACATCCTGGCATTAAATGCTGCAATTCAGGCATCGATGGCAGGTGAAGCTGGTCGTGGTTTCGCCGTAGTAGCCGATGAGGTACAGCGTCTTGCGGAACGTTCAGCTTCTGCAACCAAACAGATTGAAGGTTTGGTAAAAACCATTCAAACCGATACCAACGAGGCGGTTATTTCGATGGAACAAACCACATCGGAAGTTGTACGTGGTGCGAACTTGTCTAAAGATGCCGGTGTGGCACTGGATGAAATTCAAAGTGTATCCAGCAACCTGGCGAAGTTGATTGCAAACATTTCTGATGCTGCAAAACTTCAGTCAGCTTCTGCGGGTCATATTGCAACCACGATGAATGTTGTACAGGAAATTACCTCTCAGACGACCACTGCAACATTCGATACAGCACGTTCGGTATCTGAATTGGCAAATATGGCCGAATCGTTACGTGAATCTGTAACTGACTTTAAACTACCTGACTAAGGTAATACGCAAGCTTTGAGGTGATATGCCTTACTTTAGGTTGAGGCATATCAATAAATCACAGATAAAGCATCGGCAAGATGAACTTAACCTCAAAGTTAGGTCTCGCGTGATAGTGACAATTAAGTTTGAGCACCCTTCTTGGTGGCAGATAAACGTAAGAAGCCTAAGCTATGAAAGAAATATTAAAAAATTTAGTTGAAACAACTACGCTTCCTGAAGATAGTTATCTTGATCAAGATGCAGAAATTCTAGAAATTTTTGTTGAAGAAATAGAAGAAATCTTTGTTGAATTAAGTACTTTATTTACAACTTGGTTTGAAAATCCTCATGACCAGGAAACTTTAACGACCATTCGCCGCCATTTCCATACCCTTAAAGGTTCTGGACGCATGGTGGGGGCAAAATCTGCAGGTGAATTGGCCTGGGCGGTTGAAGATACTTTAAATCGTGTGATTTCTGGCACAGTACCTTTGAACGGCACAGTTCAACGCTTTACCCACACTGTCTTCAATATTTATCAATATAAGTTATACCCAATTTTTAAAACGGTACAAAATGCTGATATCGACTTAAGACCTTTAATACTATTAGGGCAGCAAATACAGCAGCAGGTCAGTTTAGAACCTGCATTAGAAGAGTTGCTTGAACTGTCGCATACACTGACAAGTACAGATTGTCTCACTGGTTTAGAATTACAAGATCAACAAGTGAATGAAGCAGAAGCTGAAACAATGGCTACAGAAGAGCCAGTTGTTGCAGTAGACGACAGTAATGATATTGAAGAAACGGTTGCAATTTTTATTGAAGAAGCGGAAGAACATCTGCTTACGATTGACCAGTTCCTGAAAAATGAGCAGGAACAACATCAGGATTATAACGGCCTGATTCGTGCCTTGCATACCTTGCGCGGCAGCTCATCTATGGCACAAATTGAGCAAATTTTTGTCGCCAGCACCCATGTTGAAAACTTATTTAAAACGCTATTACAAGAAGAAATTGTTTCAACATCGAGTCAGACGGCCTTACTGGTTCAATATGCTGAATTTGTCCGTGATTATTTACATACATTAAGACAAGGTCAAACCCAGAAACTTGATGCAATTTATGCAACCTTTAGCACGGCATGGGACAATTATGGTTTTAATTCGCTCGAAATAAGCGAGGATGTAAATCCGCAAGGTTTGGTATCCAAGCTGATCGAATTAAATATTGATTTGTTACTGGATGCAGAATTCGAATTTGAAAAACGTGCCAAAGTTGAATATCCGGAATATATTCAGGCCTTAAGCCAGCAGGCACAGCAATTGTTGGATCATACCGATAATCGTGCTGCAATAGGAATTCATCAGTTTACCAATGAATTGAAGTCGAGCTATGAAGCACTGGTACTCAAACCGGAATTGCTGAATATCGATTATGCCTATGAATTATTCGGACAGGCACATCAAGAATTCATTCATCTGTTCGATACCTTGGCGGCGGGTCAGCGCGTAATTTTAACCGAGGACATTCAGAAAATCTTGAATGACCTTAGCGCCTTTGTTCAGCAGGATCTTGAACAGTTTGCAGCCGAAGAACCGAGTATTGCAATTCAAGCTGAAAATTCAGTCGCTGTTTCAGGGACTGTTGATCTGGCGCAGATTT
>DKLL01000153.1 GCA_002455755.1 Acinetobacter sp. UBA6641 | reverse complement strand
TCTCTATGTCATTTTCATCCAGGCAAGCGGCTGCACAACCGGTACAGGTCAAGGAACAGGTCATACACATTTGAGCGCAATCTGAAAAGCTGGCTATATTCATGCTGTTTTCCTGATCGATGGGTTTAATATTGATATCTAAATAAACTAATCAGAAATAGAAAAATAAAATAGAAAGATTGAGTGATTAAAAGTAACAAGTGTCCGCTTTAAGTAAGTGAGTACTTCATTATAAAAACCCCTTGATCTGAAGATATGCAATTACTGGATTTTATAGGCCGGATCAGAAAAAAGGGTAATGCTCCAATAGCCACAACAGCCCGTAATAACCAAAGAAACTGCTAATTAAGCTCACCCAGACTGGAATTTTGCTTTTAAGGAGTGAAATGACAGTGATAATAAAAAGCACATCTAGGCCAGACAGTACATATTTTTGTCCCATCTGCACCACTAGACATAATAACAGGCCTACCACCGCTGCATTAATGCCTGCCAAAGCATGAAATAAACGTGGAAATTGCATTAAACGTGCCCAGTAGGGTAAAGCGCCAAAAATGAGAAAAAAAGAAGGTAAGAAAATCACCACAGTTGCAAAAGCAGCATTCACTACTGCCGATGAGCTTAAAGGTAACAAAGCACCTAAGTAACTGGCAAAACTGAATAATGGTCCCGGCATCAGCTGGGCAATGGCATAGCCCAGATCAAAGTGCTGTTGAGACACTAAGTTCGATGCGACAAAATCCTGCTGTAAAAAGGGCAAAATAATATGTCCCCCACCAAAGATCAAAGAGGCTGTGCGGTATAAACCTGCAAAACTGTCTAGCCACAGACTGGGAAAAAATTGCTGTAATGCTGGAACAATCAAAAATGGCAAGGCAAATAAAATCAGCCAGATATAGGAAAAGGATTTTTTGGGTGTGGTTGATGCACTAGCAATCGGTTTAAAGGTATTTTGCGGCGGAAAATAATGCAGATATACCAGTCCTGCCAAAGCACCCAACAGAATCACCAACACCTGATTGATACTGATGGGAACCAGATAGACAAGTAAGCCAGACACTAGCATTAATCCATATTGCCATGGAGCTTTGCAAAAACTGCCTAACATTTGCCAGAATGCCCATGCCACCACGCTAAAGACAATCAGTTGAATCACATGGAAAAATTCAACAGAAAAATAACTGGAAAATTGAATGCCCAGCATGGCAGCAAGGGTCATCAATAGGGCAGAAGGTAGAGTAAAGCCCAACCAGGCTAGCAGCGCCCCCCGATAACCTTTCAGCTGATAACCAATCGCAACACCCATTTGGCTACTGCTGGGACCAGGTAAAATTTGAGCCAAAGCCAAAAGATGGGCATATTGCTGCTCATCCAGATATCCAAGCTGCTGCACAAAACGCCGATAAAAAAATACCAGATGCGCTGCCGGACCGCCAAATGCCGTACAGCCTAATTTAAGGAATATTTTGAACAAGCTGAAATATGACAGCGTAGGAACAGAAGGCAACATAATGATCCAAAAATATTTGAGTTTTAGCCTGCGCAAGATGAACAGGCCGGATTTACTTTGTTATGAGTTTTTCCTGCCATGCATATTTCTAACATGAAAAGGCCCACCCCAAGTGATTACTTTTGATGGGCTTTTATTTTTTAATTTAACCTGCAAATATTTAAAAAAAATGACCAGTTTGAAAATAATGCACGAATTGATGAGTTTCACTGTCGTTATTTACAAGATGAATTGAGCATATCCAACCCTTGCTTCATTCCTTGATCCAGCAATTGGAATGAACTGTTTTTTTAGTCAATATGATAGGCGCAGTAAGTAAAAAATGCAGCATCATGACGCATTTTTTATTTTATTTACGATTTTAAGCATTCGTAAATCTAGGTGTGGCCATGATGCTGTGGAGTAACTTTATGACGCTTTTTTATGGTTATTATTTCAGAACGCCAACCACCTATTAATAAGGTCGACCGCCTGCCAGACTGATGCGTTTTAATAAGCGGCGTTGCTCGCTTGGGAAAGGTTTGCGTGAATGCAGGGTGACCTGATTATCCCAAAATACGATGTCGCCCTGTTGCCATTGATGTTCATAGCGGAATTCAGGTTTTAACAGATGTTCGCGTAATGAAGCAATGAGTTCACTGCCGGCCTGGTCATCATAGTTGACCAGCTCTACTTCGGAATGGGTATTTAACCACAGCGCTTTATGACCACTCTCAGGATGGGTACGGACCAGTGGATGAGCATAGGCATGACCAATAATCGGCTGATCTTTAAAACGGTATAAGGGGCTGCTGCCATAACCATGGGTATCATTATCTTTCAGGTGTTGTCGACGGACAAAGGGGTTATAGGTAATCAGTTGCAATTGATCGATATGCTGTTTGGTTGCTTCATCTAAAGCGTCATAAGCCTGGATGGTATTAAACCAAGATGTTTGTCCGCCATCTTTCGGTAATTCAATGGCATAAAGCAATGAACCAAAAGAAGGAAGCGGCGTCCACTGGTGATCGGCATGTGGATTCAGTTCACCGTGCCCGGTGTAGTCACCCTGTCCTACAGCATTGGAAACAGGCACGACATCTGGAGGCGTACCGGTATCGGTTTGGGTGGCAAGTACAGGATTATCCGCACTTGGGCGAAAAATGGAACCAAAATAGCTGGCAAAGGCCAAATACTGTAAATCATCCAGACGCTGGTTTTTGAAAATTAGAATCAGATGCTCGGCCAGTGCCTGCTTCAGACGGTAAATGGTTTCACCCGCTTGGGCTTTGCGTGCATCCAGGCCAAAAACCACAGCCCCTAAAGCTTCGCCTTCTAAGGGCACAATCGTAATATCCTTGGGGTTTTGAAATTGTTCTGGCTGGTGCCAGCGCGGTGCATCATGAATCGCTTGAGAAAGTTGGGTTAATGCGGTCATTGTTATTGCTCAGATTGCTTTTTCGTTAACGCTCAATCTAAGAAAAAAAACAGAGGATTAAAAATCAAAAAATATTCTAAGTTTATGAAAAAATGCATAAATTTAACTAATATATTGAAAATACAGCTTTTAATAAAAACTGTATTTTTTAGTATAAAAATAGCTGTTGCTGTGTTGGAAAATCAGCAGCTTAGTGGGCACAAAAGGCCTGATTGAAATACTCAAACAGGTGTGGTGTTTTGACCCAAAGCCCAATAGCGATGCTCAACAACAGGCCAATTGCTGCAACAGTCAGGACTTTAAGTCCAAGCATAGAATCAGTCATGAACCACATGCTCCTCGTTGACAAAGAAATGAACCAGAACACCGAATACGCTTAATAGAATGGAAAACATCCAGATCATATTGTAGTTGCCAGTCATGTCATGATTGACACCTCCCAGCCATCCGCCAAAGAATGAACCGACCTGATGGGTAAAGAACACGATGCCACTGAGCATGGACAGATATTTTATGCCAAACATATTCGCCACAATGCCATTGGTCAGGGGAACCGTAGACAACCACAATAAGCCCATAATGACGCCAAAGCTGTAAATTGTCCAGGTACTCAAAGGCAGCAATAAAAAGCCAATAATGGCGATACCACGCAGGCCATATAAACCCATCAGCAAGTAAGGTTTGGAATATTTTCCACCCAGCCAGCCTGCGGTATAGGTGCCGACAATATTAAATAAACCGACCAGAGCAAGGAATACTGTGCCTGTGGTGGCATCAAAACCATGATCAATCAGGTAGCCAGGTAAATGAATACCGATAAACACCACCTGGAAGCCACAGACAAAAAAACCTAAAGACAGGAACCAGAACGGTTTGTGATTTTTGGCAATCACCAGAATTTCTTTNNAATGAAGGCAATTAAAATTGCACTAACCATCAATGCAGCTGACCAGCCGATACTTTGTAATAGCAGCAGGGTGGACGGCAGCATGATAAATTGGCCAAAAGAACCTGCTGCACTGGCAATGCCCATGGCCAGACTGCGCTTTTCAGGATGTGCGGCACGTCCCACAGCAGAAAGCAGTACAGGAAAAGAGGTCGCAGAAAGTGCCAAACCTAAAATTAAACCGACACTCAAATTTAGCAGTAAACCGCTTGAGCTGACCGCCATGAGCAACAGGCCAAGACTATAGAGGGCACCACCCACCGCAACCACAACTTTACTGCCATATTTGTCGGCAAAAGCTCCGGTAATCGGTTGTACTGCGCCCCAAATCAGGTTTTGCATGGCAATGGCGAGGCT
>DKLL01000082.1 GCA_002455755.1 Acinetobacter sp. UBA6641 | reverse complement strand
TTTAATGTCACGAATTGCACCACCGATAGACGCTGCAGAGGCAGGTTCTACGAATACACCTTCATACATAGAAAGTAGACGCTGCGCTTCTAGGATTTCGCTATCCTGAAGTTCGTCAAACCAGCCTTTAGAGTCACGCACTACAGCCTTTGCATGGTTCCAGCTTTGTGGATTACCAATACGGATGGCAGTTGCAACTGTTTCAGGGTTTTCAACCGGTGCACCACGCAAAAATGGCGCAGCACCAGATGCCTGGTAACCTACCATCGTTGGTAAGCCTTCAGGTTTAGGGCCAGTGAATTGATCTGTTGCAGCATCATAAACCACTTGCTCAAACTCATCTTTTGCTTGGTTGGCAACAGCTTCGGTATAACCCATCCAGTGAGCCGTGATGTTCCCTGCGTTACCCACAGGCAAGCAGTGATAATCAGGAGCACGACCTAACTCATCTACGATTTCATAAGCAATAGTCTTTTGACCTTGCAAACGGTAAGGGTTAATCGAGTTCACGATGGTCACCGGTGCTTGGTCTGCAACTTCTTTCACAAGACGCATACCGTCATCGAAGTTACCGCGGATTTGCATGGTGACTGCACCATACATCATCGCTTGCGCCATTTTACCCATGGCAATTTTGCCTTCAGGGATGATTACGAATGCCTTGATGCTAGCACGCGCAGCATAGGCAGCTGCGGCAGCAGAAGTGTTACCCGTAGAGGCACAGATAATGGCTTTAGAGCCTTCTTCAACTGCTTTCGTTACGGCCATGGTCATACCACGGTCTTTAAATGAACCAGTCGGGTTTAAGCCCTCGTACTTCACATAAATTTCAACATTTTTGCCAATAATGCGTGGAATGTTCTCAAGCTTGATCAGTGGCGTATTACCTTCGCCTAAAGAGATTGCACGAGTAGTTGCAGACACTGGTAAACGGTCGCGATAGCGGTCAACTAAACCAGTATAACGATTGGCATTAGACATGATGATGTTCCAATTGTGTGTAGAGCTTGGCGAGAGGAACGGAAATATTCCCCTCGACCCGATTAATTATCAAGCGATTCTAAACGAATTCGTACAATTTCGCCATGAATGAAGGGCAATGCTTGAATTTGTTGCAACGCTTCATCCATTTTTGATTCAACGATAGGATCGGTTAAAATCACGATCGGAATCAGGTCTTTTAAACGCGACTGCTGCATGATGGCATCGATACTGATGCCGGCACGACTTAAAATCGTGGTGACATCGGCAAGCACGCCCATTTGATCTTCGGCATTAATACGGATGTAATAGCCTGTGGTCATTTGTTCACGCGTTAAAATGGGCAAATCCGTGAGGGCTTCAAAGGCCAGTTGCGGAATAGTTCCGGCGCCATCTTCGGTATAAATAATATCACGGACAATATCGACAACATCTGCGACGACCGCAGAAGCGGTTGGACCTGCACCTGCGCCAGCACCATAATAAAGGGTTGGACCGACTGCATTGGCTTGTACCAGAACCGCATTTTTCACGCCGTTAACATTGGCAATCAGCTGGTCATCTGGAATCAAGGTAGGATGCACGCGTAATTCAATTCCGGCATCGGTACGGCGTGCAATACCCAGGTGTTTGATACGGAAACCCAAGTCTTCTGCATATTTCACATCTTGCGCAGTAATTTTGCCAATGCCTTCTGTAAAGACTTTATCAAACTGTAGCGGAATACCAAAGGCACATGAAGCCAGAATGGTCAGTTTATGTGCAGCATCAATCCCTTCGACATCAAAAGTCGGATCTGCCTCGGCATAACCCAGTTCTTGTGCTTCTTTCAGCACATCTTCAAAAGCACGGCCTTTTTCACGCATTTCACTTAAAATGAAGTTGCCGGTACCGTTAATAATACCTGCTAACCAGTCAATTTTATTGGCAGCCAAACCTTCACGAATGACTTTAATAATTGGAATACCGCCGGCAACGGCTGCTTCATAGGCAATTTGTACGGCATGGTCTTCGGCCGCTTTAAACAGTTCATTACCGTGTTCAGCCAGGAGTGCCTTGTTGGCAGTGACAATATGTTTGCCATGTTTCATGGCTTCCATAATGACTTCATAGGCTGGATGAATTCCGCCCATGACCTCAACCACAACGTCAACATCAGGCTGACGTACAATTTCCAGAAGATCAGCACTTTGCTTGATAGATTCTGGAAGATCCAAATCAGGACGTGGACGACGTGTACCAACATGGGTGATTTGAATTTCTCGACCTGTGCGACGTTTAATCTCAGCAGCATTTTCTTTTAGTAGTTTAAGGGCACCACCACCCACAGTACCAAGACCGAGGATTGCCAGACGAACTGGTTTCACGTCACACTCCAAATATGTATTCAACTTTAAGCGAATCTAGATCATAGCTAAAAAAACTGCCAGACTCTAGGGTAGAAATCACTTTATCTCTACCTATTAAATTTAGTAAATGAATTGATAAAAATTAGTTATTTAAGCGTTCTACCAATTCTTCAGGCGATAGATATCCACCCAGGTAAATGCCTTCACTGTTATAAATGGCCGGAGTGCCATTGACGCCCATATTCAGACCCAACTGATATTGATCTCTGACTGGATTCTTACAGGTCGCTGGAGCAAGCGGTGCACCGGCAATGGCCTGATCAAAAGCAGCCTGACGGTCTTCACTACACCAGACGCTTTCCATGGCTGGCATGAACTGTTCGCCACGTGGCCAGGCGATATAGCGTACCTCGATGCCCTTGGCATTAATTTCGCTCATATGCTCATGCAGTTTGTGGCAATACGGGCAGCTGGCATCGGTAAACACATACACGACATGTTTGGTTTTGCCTTGCGCTTTATAAATCAGCAAATCTTCTGCTTTTAAGTTGGCCAGCAGCTTTTTATTGGCTTCGGATTGCAGGCTTTCACTGACATTGTGAATTTTACTGTCGCCGAGACGCAGCACGTCACCCTGAATAATGTATTTGCCATCGGCAGTAGCATAAACCGACGACATGCCTTCCAGGTTGACCCAATACAGGTTAGGCACTTCGGTCGCCTTGATATTTAAAACTTTGGCATTGATATTGGCTTTTTTAAAGTGCTGTTGCAGGGTGTTAATTAGGCGCTGCTGTGCATTGCGTTCGGAAAGGTTGGATGCCTGTCCGGTTGCAGGTGCGCTAGCGGTTAAAGTGCTTTGCTTTTTTTCATCGTTATTTGAGTTGGAACAAGCAGTGATGACCAGGCTGCTTGCCAAGGTACAGGCAATAAAAATTTTTGAGCGGGTAAATGACATAAACAACCCTTTCTTGTAGGTATAAAAACAGGTGAGTAAGCATAACAAAAAAAAATGCCTGCGATAAAACTTCTTGGTCTGATATTTACTGCCATTAAGCGCGTGGATGATAAGTCGCATGCAACTGTTGCATTCGCACTTGAGCCACGTGGGTATAAATTTGCGTGGTCGATAAATCGCTATGTCCGAGCAGCATCTGTACCACACGCAAGTCGGCGCCATGATTGAGTAAATGGGTAGCAAAGGCATGACGCAGGGTATGCGGTGAAAGTTCGGCTTGAATTCCGGCTTGGAGCGCATAGCGCTTAATGGCATACCAGAAATTTTGCCGGCTCATGATGCCGCCATGCTGGGTTAAAAAAACATAATCGGTGGCAGATTTATACAGGCTGGCACGGGCTTCATTCAGGTACTTTTCAATCCATTCGCACGCCACCTGTCCCAAAGGCACCAGACGTTCCTTATTGCCTTTACCGACAATACGCAAATAGCCCTGTTTTAAATTAATCAACTCAAGGCGCAAATTGAGGAGTTCAGTTACCCGTAGCCCGCAGGCATAGAGGACTTCAAACATCGCCCGGTCGCGTAAGCCCAGGGCGGTATTGATATCGGGAGCATGAATGAGGGCTTCAACATCGGCTTCAGATAAATCTTTAGGCAAGGCCCGACCAATTTTAGGGGTTTTATGGGTGGCAACCGGATTGTCAGAGCGAAGTTTTTGCTCACGCAAGAACTTATAAAAGGAACGCAGTGCAGAAAGTGAACGCGCAATTGAACGCGGGCTTTTGCCCTGTTTGGTTAATGTCAGTAAAACGTCCGATATATCATCGCTGGACCAATCTGGCATTGCCTTGGAACAGCATTCACTACATTGANNAGCAGGGATACGAGGTTTTTTATTAAGCATGTCACTTCTACATTGAATGAAAAATCCAAGTTTTTCTTGGCTGGGAGCAATTTAGAACAATTCTGCACGAATGTCGATGTAACAGTACAAGATGAGAATTGGAATAAACCTTACTTGGTAATTATTCTCATTTGTTTGTATACTGTTCAAAATATTTTAGGATTAGATGCGGTGCGTTTATCTGATTTAAAAGTGAACCAAACGGCCATCATCAGCAAAGTCAACAGAACTTTTGATGGCAAGATTGCTCAAACCGATTTAGTGGCAAGTCGCTTAGAGACTTTAGGTTTTGTTCCGGGCACAAAAGTACAGGTCATTACCAAAGGCGTTTTTGGTGGCGACCCGATTTTGATTCAAGTTGGATTTACCCGATTCGCACTGCGTAAAGTTGAAGCTGAAAAAATTGAAATTAGTCTTGAGGGAGTGCCTGCATGAGTGATGCGCTGCGTATTGCCCTGGTAGGTAACCCAAACTGCGGTAAAACATCATTATTTAATCATCTGACGGGTACCCGTCAGAAAGTTGCCAACTATGCCGGCGTTACGGTTGAGCGTAAGGTGGGGCAGTTCATCTTGCCTTCAGGTAAACCGGTGCGCGTTCTGGATTTGCCCGGGACTTATAGTTTAGATGCCACCAGTCCGGATGAAGCGATTACCCGTGATGTGGTGCAAGGTAAAATTGCCGAAGAAGGCCAGCAAGATGCATTCTTGTGTGTGGTCGATGCCACCAACCTGAAACTGCATCTCGGTCTGGTTCTGGAAATGATCGAGCTGGGTCGTCCGATTCTGCTTGTGCTGAATATGATGGATGAAGCGCGTCGTCGTGGCATGCAAATCAATACGCAAAAACTGGCGGAACGTTTGGGTATTCCGGTGGTGGAAACCGTTGCGGTGCGTAATTCAGGCATTGAAAACCTGATGAATGCGCTCGATCAAGGTAAATATTCGATCCCACATACCGAACTCAGCGGCTTGACGGGTAATAATCATCAAAAAGTCACTACGATTTTGCAGGATGTAGTGCATTCAGTCGATCAGGAAGATAAACGCTCCGATTTCCTCGACAAAATATTTTTACATCCTGTCTTAGGCCTGGTTAGCCTTGCGCTGATGATGTTTGTGGTTTTCCAGGCAGTATTTGCCTGGGCTGCGCCGTTTATGGATGGCATTGAAAGCTTCTTTGGCTGGCTTGGTGAAGTGGTCGGGGCAAGTATTTCCCATCCCTTGCTGAACAGTTTGGTGGTGGATGGGGTGATTGCAGGAGCCGGTGGAGTGGTGGTGTTCTTGCCACAGATTCTGATTCTGTTCTTCTTCATTCTAGTGCTGGAAGAATCAGGTTATTTACCGCGTGCTGCATTCTTGCTGGATAAACTGATGTTTAAAGCAGGCCTTTCAGGCCGTGCCTTTATTCCGTTACTGTCCAGTTTTGCCTGTGCGGTGCCGGGGATTATGGCCACCCGTAGCATCAGTGATCCGCGTGACCGTTTAACCACGATTTTTGTGGCGCCGCTGATGACCTGTTCGGCCCGTTTACCGGTGTATGCCTTGCTGATTGCCGCTTTCATTCCGGAAAAAATGGTCTGGGGTCTATTCAATTTACAGGGTTTGGTGCTGTTCGCCCTATATATGGCTGGAATTGTCAGTGCCTTGATTGTAGCAACCGTGCTGAAATTTTTTCAGAAAGACAAGTCTCAGCATATGTTGTTAATGGAGTTGCCGAGCTACCGTTTTCCAGATGTGAAAAGCATTTGGATTGGTTTGCTGGACCGCGCCAAAATTTTCTTGAAGCGTGTCGGTGGCATCATCTTTGCGTTGTCGATTTTGCTGTGGTTCTTGTGTACCTTCCCGCAAGCCCCAGCGGGTGCGACTGCCCCGGCAATTGATTATTCCTTTGCCGGAATGCTCGGTCATGTGATGCAGCCGATTTTCGCCCCGCTAGGCTTTAACTGGCAAATCTGTATCGCCTTGATTCCTGCCATGGCGGCACGTGAAGTAGTGGTGGCTGCATTGGGCACAGTCTATGCACTTTCTGCGGTAGATGAGGATGCCATGTCACAAGGATTGGCCTCTATTATCGGTGGGACGGGTGACCTAGGCTGGTCATTGGCAACCGGTTTATCACTTTTGGTCTGGTTTATTTATGCACCGCATTGTCTGGCAACCTTGGCAACGGTGAAACGTGAAACAGGTTCATGGAAAACCGTGAGCTTTATGACGGCTTACTTGTTTGGTTTGGCTTATTTGATGTCATTCCTGACTTATCAAATTGCAACGCATTATTGGGGTTAATTGGATTGGGTTCAGTTGACTGAAAATAATCTGTACAGGAGATTGAGATGATTGAAGTGATGATTGTTGCGGCATTGGTGATTTGGAGTGCAATTGTAGTCTTCAAAAAGGTGTTTCCTAAGACGGCAAACTCAGTCTTCATGCAGTTGTCCAGTTTTTGTGCCAAGCAGGGCTGGTTCACTTTAGCCAAATGGTTAAAACCGGCGATGGTTTCCGGTTGCGGAGGAAGCTGTGGCTGTTCTGCAAATGAAGAGCCGGTTCAGAAAAGAACTGAAGTCCAGGCGGTAAAATGGAAATAAATTTCAATATCTATTTCCCTCTTAGATAAGCATATTGAAAAACCGTCATTTTTATGACGGTTTTTTTACGCGCTGACACAAAAAAGCCGAGATAAAGTCAAAACAGAAAAAGCATTCAAAAGAGCAAAGTGCTAACATTTTGGCAGTTTTGAAACAGACCATAAAATGGGGTAAAAATGTTAATACAGCGCGGTGGATTAAAAGTTGTTGCAGGACTTGGAATTTCAGGGGTTGCAGCAGTAAATTTCTTATATGAGCATGGCTACCGCGTTGCAGTAACAGATTCTCGAAAGACACCGCCCGGGCATGACCAGATTCCAGCGGAAGTACAAACCAGTTTTGGTCAGCTCGATCAAGAACTATTGTTGCAAGCTGAAGAAATTGTGATCAGTCCGGGACTTGACCTAAAACTGCCCGAAATTCAGGCTGCGATTGCCAAAAACATTCCGGTGGTGAGTGAAATCCAGATTTTGCGCCGTACCACCGATAAGCCGATTGTGGCAATTACCGGTTCAAATGCCAAAAGTACTGTCACCACGCTGATTGGCCTGATGGCAAAAGATGCAGGCAAAAAAGTGGCCGTGGGCGGTAATTTGGGCCGTCCGGCACTGGATTTAACCAAGGATGATCCCGAACTGTATATTCTGGAATTGTCCAGCTTCCAGTTGGAAACCACCTCTCATTTAAATGCAGAAGTGGCTGTGGTACTGAATATGAGCGAAGATCATCTAGACCGTCATGGCGATATGTTTGGCTATCACACTGCAAAACACCGTATTTTTCAGGGTGTGAAAAAAGTCGTGTTTAACCGTGATGATTCGCTCACTCGTCCGCTAGTTCCAGATAACACGCCCATGCAGAGCTTTGGTTTGAATGCACCGGATTTAAATCAATACGGTATTTTAAAAGAACATAATGGCACGATGTGGCTGGCACGTGGCCGTGAGCGTTTACTAAAAAGTTCCGATATGTACATTCAGGGCACCCATAATGTAGCCAATGCTTTGGCGTGTCTGGCTTTGGGTGAAGCGATTGGGTTGCCGCTTGAGTCTATGCTGGAAACTTTAAAAACCTTTAAAGGCCTAGAGCATCGCTGTGAGTTTGTGAAAGAAGTACATGGCGTTCGTTATTATAACGACTCTAAGGGTACCAATATTGGTGCAACCCTTGCAGCCATTGATGGTTTGGGGGCTGCAATCGAGCCGCAACAGGGTAAAGTGGCGATTATTTTAGGCGGTCAAGGCAAAGGGCAGGACTTTACTGCACTTCGCGATGCCCTCACTAAATATGCCAAAGTCGCGGTATTAATTGGTGAAGACCGACCAGTGATTGAGGCAGCAATTGAAGGAACCACGACATTGCTTCATGCAGAATCTTTAAAAGAAGCGGTGGAATTATGCCAGCAACATACCCAAGTCCATGATGTGGTGTTATTGTCACCTGCATGTGCAAGTTTTGATATGTTTAAAGGTTATAGTGAACGTGGACACCAGTTTGTTGAATGTGTGAACACACTTGCTTAGAAGAACGATAAGGAAAGTTGTATGGCTGGGTTAGCTCAGACGACCATAAATAAAATTAATCAGGTCTACAATGAGTGGGGAGCAAAAATCCCCGCTGAAATTACGCCGCGTAATGTGCTGATTTTTTGTGTCATTGCCTTGCTGTGTATCGGTTCAATCATGGTGGCATCGGCATCGATGCCCTATGCAGACCGGTTACATGAAAATCCATTTCATTTTGTGATTCGACACGGCATTTCCATTTTTGCGGCAGGCTTAGCCGCATTTCTGGCTTATAAAGTGTCGCTCAATGTTTGGTTTAATAATACCTTTCCATTATGGATTATGACCATTCTGTTGCTGGCTGTGGTNNCCCTTCCTGGCGGGTGCACCACCGATCCAGTTTATTTTCTTCCTGATCGCGATTATCTTTGCTTTGGGCGCTGCAATTATCTTCGAGCCTTACCGTTTGCAGCGTGCCTTGTCTTTTACCAATCCATGGGCGGACCCCTTGGGCACCGGCTATCAACTTTCCAATGCGCTGATGGCCTTTGGTCGGGGTGAATGGACTGGGGTAGGACTGGGTCATAGCATCCAGAAAATGTCTTATCTGCCTGAAGCGCATACGGACTTTATGCTGGCGATTTTGGGTGAGGAGTTCGGCTTTTTCGGGATCAGTACCGTATTGCTCCTGTCCTTCATGATGGTGGTCTGCTGTATCAAAATCGGACATCGTGCCTTGCAGTATCAATATTTGCGTGCAGGTTATCTGGCTTATGGCATCAGCATTATTTTCTTGCTGCAAATCCTGGTGAATGCCGGGATGAATATGGGCATGCTACCGACCAAAGGTTTGACCTTACCGTTTATCAGTTATGGCGGTTCGTCATTAATTATGTGTGCAGTGATGATCAGCTTGATTTTGAAAATTGATGCCACCACGCAAAAAGTCAATCCAAGCAAAGAAGAATCAAGCTTCTAGCTTTGATGTAAGCGATCAATCAATCTGGCCGAGCATGGTTTAACACTGTGCTCGGCATTTCGGTTCCACAGTGTAAACATTTCACAAATTCTCCTTTGGCTTTTGAGAGGGGAATCAGTGGGATAAAAAATAAAGAAAAATAATTACGCTGCTGTTTTAATTCATAGGCACTTCTGGTTCTGCATACCGGACATAAAAACTGATTTTTCTCGACCACTTTGGTTTTAGGGCCAATGCCAAATATAAAAAACATCGTGATTCTGCCATGACTGGTGTAGGTGTTTTTAGCTTAACGATAATCTGAATTTTATAAATAGCTGCCGTGTAGCTCAGTTGTATGCGGAATTAAATCTGTATTCCACTGTGCAATGGCTTGCTTGAGCATATGGGCTGGGGTGTCTAAATCAACTTCGGGCTGGTGCAAGGCGCGAATCGCTTGCTGGAGTAATTCTGGTG
>DKLL01000078.1:792-34111 GCA_002455755.1 Acinetobacter sp. UBA6641 | reverse complement strand
CGAATGACATCAGGTCATTCATGATGTCGTATTTACTGGCGACAGAGTGGAAAACTTCAGCCACTTTCTGGGCTTTGTCTTCACTGCTCACGGTCTGGTAACCGAAGTGAGTGGTTGCACCGACATTGCCAGTATTGGCACCACGTGGCAGATTGTATTTAGGCACTGAACCAGTCACTGGGGTATCGGTCAACTGTTGTTGTAAAGATTGTTGCTGACCTTGGGCAGTGCCTTGCGGAAGGGGCTCAGTTAAGAAAGGACTCACTTTGTCTGTATTTTGTGCCGGCTCAGGGGTAGAGGTAGGCGTTTGATTTTCGTTAGACATTCGAGTCACTCCTAATATAAAAATAGGGTTAATGTTGCAGTGCTTGCATGATGACAGATTCTAGGACGTTGTACAGCAATCCGTATGCAATTGTTATGAATAATATACAGAAATCTGCTCTGAGTTTTTATTCACTGCTCAATTTGTTAGTTCCATCACCCTATCAAGTTATTGAAACGGGTGAGGATCGCCTGCATGCACTTTATGAATAATCTGGCGTTCAATCGCAGTAAAATCCTTCACGAACTTCTCTGCCGACTTTAGCGGTTTCATGGCCAAAAAGCCATCCTGCATAAATTCGTACATGATGTCGAAGTTATATTTGCTGGCTGCGCCTTTACACATTTTAAATGCAGTCTGAACCATAAACGAACGCATGTATTTATCCAAGCTAAAACCGAGCTGGTCGAGTAAATCCAGCTGTTTTAAACGGGATTGCCCCTGATCAAGTTTAAGATAAGTCAAACGCATCATCTCATCGTTTAAAGTTTCGTGCGGATGATAATCTTCAAGGAGCTGCATCGCCACCTGTTCATCCAGCTGCACCGCCAAAATGGCCAAAGATACGCCTGATGTTCCTGTTTTCACGGCATTTTCAGGAATCAGCTTTTCAGCCTTGTGCGCATATTTCATCAAACGGGCAATCTGCTCAGCCAGTGCATCAAAATCCGGACCGCCATACAGGCGATTGAGAAAATATTCCGACATCAACACATTCTGCTTTTCGGCAAACTGCTTGCTATGGGTAGATTGCATACGCTGTTTTTGCCAGGCCTGCACATCTTGCAGACGCCGGAAAATCTCAGAATTTTGATGATAATTCAGTTGATAGTACAACTCTAAAAGATCATCCAATGCAGCCAGTTTAGACATGCTGTGTCTCTATTATTTTTTAGATGGCTAAATCTTAGAGCCAGATGAGAAAAGTCGCTATGACAAACTGCGCGAAAAATGATTTAAATTAAGTCAGTTTGCTGGAAAACAAAGCAATTATAAGCAACACAAACACTATGTGCTCAAATTCAGCCTTGTATTATGCTTGAATTAACTGAACTTTAGAATAAAGGATGGGAAAAAATATGACCCTTAAAAAAACAAAAAATTCATTATTCGATGAAGATGAGCTGTCCCTGAATCTGATTGAAGCACAGTACTTTTTAAAAAATACCCGTGATCAGAATAATGCTAAAAGTGTGCTGGTGCTGGTCAATGGGATTGAGCTGGCCGGAAAGGGGGAAGCGGTAAAGCAGCTGCGTGAATGGGTTGATCCGCGTTATTTGCTGGTCAAGGCCGATGCGCCAATCCTGTTTAATCAAAAGCAAACGTTTTGGCAGCCTTATGCACGTTTTATTCCTGCCGAAGGCCAGATCATGGTGTGGTTTGGCAACTGGTACAGCGATTTGCTGGCCACGGCCTTGCATGTGACCAAGCCTCTCGATGAAACCCAGTTTGATGCCTATATTGCAGATATGCAGGCTTTTGAGCAGGACTTGAAAAATAATCATGTCGATGTGGTGAAAGTCTGGTTTGACCTGTCCTGGAAATCCTTGCAGAAGCGGCTGGATACTCTGGATCCCAGTGAAGTACGCTGGCATAAATTGCATGGTCTGGACTGGCGCAATAAAAAGCAATATGACAATTTGCAAAAAATGAGTCAGCGCTTTCTTAAAGACTGGCAAGTGATTAACTGTGAAGATGAAAAATCCCGTGATCAGCAATTTGCACAGATTATTTTGGCGGCTTTGCAGCACTGTCCAAAGCATTCGACCGAAGTAAAAGCCGAATGGAAACAGGCGGCTGTTCCAGAGTTGCTGCTCCATCCTGAAAACCAGCCTACAACCAGTGAAGACTATAAGAAAGAGCTGAAAGAACTGTCTGTTAAAGTGGCAGACGCATTACGTTTTGATGACCGTAAAGCGATTATCGTTTTTGAAGGCATGGACGCAGCAGGAAAAGGCGGCGCGATTAAACGGATCGTTAAAAATCTGGATCCAAGAGAATATGATATTCATACTATTGCGGCACCGGAACAGTATGAATTGCGTCGTCCTTATTTATGGCGTTTCTGGACCAAGTTACAGACTGATGAGGATATCCGGATTTTTGACCGTTCCTGGTATGGGCGAGTGCTGGTGGAGCGGGTAGAGGGATTTGCCACTGAGGTCGAGTGGCAGCGGGCTTATGAGGAAATTAAGCGCTTTGAAAAAGATTTGGCCAATAGTCAAACTGTGGTCATCAAGCTGTGGCTGGCGATTAGTCGGGATGAACAGGCTGCCCGTTTTAAAGCCCGTGAAGAGACGCCTNNTTTAAGGCTCGCGAAGAAACGCCGCACAAGCGTTTTAAAATTACCGAAGAGGATTGGCGTAATCGTGAAAAATGGGATGCTTATTTAGATGCGGCCGCGGATATGTTCGAACGCACTAGTACCTCTTATGCACCTTGGCATATTATTGCCACTGATGATAAAAATACCGCTCGTTTGGAAATATTAAGAGCGATCCTAAAACAGCTGAGAGTTGATTAAACTCTCAGCAGCAAGATGAGTTTTTTATTCAATAGAGAGGAGGAGAATTAGCTCGCCATTTCGGCTTGCTGTTTTTGTTGAATCCCTTTGGCAATTTTGTAACAGTCTTCTACATGAGCTCCGGCGACTTTTTTCATCACAATGTAGCCTAAACTTGCAGCAACAACCTGACCGCCGAGGGGAATAAATTTAGTCACCTGTTTGGTGATGACCTTGGCTACCACATTGTTGAGGGATTTTTTGACTGCGGTACGAGCCACCACCAGGCCGGAAAATTCTACCCCACGTTTACGCAGTTCCTGCCAGTGCACCTGTTTGGTTTTTGGATCATAGACACTGATCTGTTCGGGAGCCAAACCAAAACGTGCATTCACTTCCGGAATCAGTTGTGACAAAATTCCGACATCGATGACCACATCCAGAAATGGAACCGGAATGACGGCTGCACCTGCAGAACAGTAAGCACGCTTTTTGACAAGTTCGAGGCATTCTGCCCGAATGCTTTCCAAGTTTAAATTAGGGTCGATTGCGTCTGGAGTTTGGTCTATTTTCATCATGTAAATACCTTAAATTTCGTGTTATTTGTTCTATTCAACCATCATTAAGGTGTGAATTTCAAAGCATTTTTAAATTCAACATCCACCTAAAAGTGACATAGACAGATGCAGATGTATAGTAAATAATCTTTATGCTTTTGTAGGCGTTTCATTTTTAAAAAATATTGGGGTAACTAAGTCATGGCCATTCATGTGATTCAAAGTCAGCGTATTGATGTGCTGGTGCACGCCATGCTGACGACCGTGAATAAGCCTGCCTCAACCCCTTTTCAGGTGCTGCAAACCCAACATTTTATTGTGCCTTCGCATGCGGTTGAAGCCTGGCTGACCCAGAAACTGGCCGAACAAAAAGGCATCAGTGCCAATACCCAGTTTCATCACCGGATTCGCGGTTTCCAGTGGTCCGCCTATCAATGGGTACTGGTCGATCAAAAAGAACAGGTCCGTAAAGCCAATATTCCGCGAATTATTATCAAGTGGCGGGTGTTTCAGGCGCTAAAAGCCTTTATCCAGAGTGAACAAAATCATTTAGAACTTGATCATCCTTTGCATTCCATCGTCCAGCGCATTTATGACAGTGCTGACCGTCTGGAACAAGGCATCGAAAAGCAGTTAAAAAAACAGGGCATGCTGTATTGGGTAGCAGAGCAGGTTTCGCGCCTGTTTAGTCATTACATGGAATATCGCGGGCATTGCCAGAAAAACTGTCCGGCGCAGATGTGCAGCTGTCCAACTAACTGGTTGCAGGCTTGGGGACAAAATAAAGAACTTCCAATTGAGGACATGTTCTTTAAAACCAATAGCGACATTTCTGAATTTACCCTGAATCAGGCCCGTGAACTGGAAGCCTGGCAGCGCTGGTTGTGGCAGGAAGTGTTTCATCAGGACTTTGAACAGATGCAAAGTATTGATGCCATGTTCTGGGAGGTTCTGGATAATCCCGAGACACGCAAGGCGGCACTAAAAAAATTGCCGCAACAGCTGGTGATTTTTACCCTGCTGGATTTGCCCCCGATGCAACTGGCGTTTTTACGCCGTCTGGGGCAGTACCTTGATATCTATATTCTGCATTATAACCCCTCACAGGAATATTGGGCCGACAGTGTCGATCCGAACTGGAAAGCACGCTATGACCTGCGGGTAAAAGAGCGCTTTATTGTCAAAAATCCCAAAGCCAGTGATGCCGATATTGAACAGTTTTTTCAGGAATTTACTTTAAATTTTAATGCAGAGCAGCGCGAGTCGCGTCATCCTTTATTGACCCGATTTGGCAAGCAGGCGCGGGATCATTTCTCTTTATTATCCAACTTGTCTTCAGGCGAAGATGGGGTCTGGGCAGATGCCTTTGTGGATGAGTATAAGGAAAATTTACTGGGGAAAATCCAGTCCGATATCTTGTATCTGGTGGAGCCGGAGCAGCAGCAATATGTGCTGGATGAACAGGATGATTCCATCCAGATTCATGTCTGCCATTCCAGCTTGCGCCAACTGGAAGTTTTAAAAGAACAGCTGATTCACTGGCTGGCACAGGGCAGCAAAGACGCGCCACGCCGGCCGAGCGATATTCTGGTCCTCAGTCCCAGCCTAAGTGAGCTGGAACCGTTGATCCGTAGCGTATTTGCACCTCCGCCGAGCGAACGCGACCTGAGCCAGCAAAAAACGGGCAGTCAGCATCAACTGTCCAGAGACAGCGTGTATCTGCCGATTCAAATTGCCGGTGTGGCCCAGCTGGATGCGCTAAATGCCTGGCGAGCAGTATTGGGCCGGATTGAACTGATTCAGGGGCGTTTCAGCATTGAAGACTTTGCCGACTGGCTGAGTTTAAGCGCGACCCAGCAGTGTTACGGTTTAGAGGTCAACGCGATTGAACGCATTACAGAATTGCTGATTGATGCCGGCTTTAAACGTGGACTGGATGCGCAGCATTTAAAGCGTAGCCTGTGCGAAGGCGATGAAGACTATCGTTTCAGTTTTAAATTTGCGCTGGACCGCCTGGCCTTGGGGATTGCCATTCCAGAACATACCCTGTTTCAGAGCACGCTCAGTTTTGCTCAAGTTCTGCCCGGCGATTTTGAACTGATTGGCAAGCTGATCCAGATTTATCAGGATTTTGATGCACGCCGGGACTGGATGATTGCGCATGAGCAAGGCCAAAACGTACCAGTTGAACAGTGGCTTAAATGTCTGATGCAGGATATTGCCGAATTTGAAGAAAGCGGTGTCGAGTCTTTATCGACCGTGTATAAAATCATTAAAAAACAGGAACGAATGCTGACCCTGGCCAGTTTCTATGATGAACATGTTCATCATGCCTTGCGCAGTTTGAGCTTGCCCTTGCCTTATTTGCTGGCCGAAATTAACAAAACATTGGAAACACAGCTCGACCATGCCGAACCGACCGGGCAGATTACCTTTAGTCAGATCGGGCAAATCCGTCCTGTACCGTACAAGCTGATTGTGATGTTGGGACTGGACAGCGGCAAGTTTCCAAATCGTAGCCAGCATTTGCCTTTTGATTTGATGGATTTGCTCAAACCCCAGCTTGGCGACCGTTCCCGTCTGGAAGATGATCAGGGGGCATTTCTAGACCATCTGCTATTGGCCCAAGAAAACCTGTGGCTGTTTTATAACGGCTTCGATATCAGTGATGGTGAAGTGCGTGATCCATCCACCGTGGTGCAGGAACTGGTGCAACATCTGGCCTTTATTGTGCAGGGCAAACAGGCGGATCATCAGAATCCCACTGTAGAGATCAATGGCGTGGAAGTGCCAGAACAGCTGCGCTCGCTGTATCATGTGCATCCTTTATTGCCGTTTGATCCGCTGGGCTTTGAATCGGCTCGACCGGTGCGCTATCAGGACCAGTGGTTCTGTGTGGCCGGACAGATTCGGCATGCCACCGGACAGCGTTCTGCCTGGGTAAATACCGCGTATCAAAATCTGCAGCAGGATGTTCTGGTGCTGGACAGTCATCAGTGGATTCAGGACGTGACGTTTCCGGCACGTTTATATTTAAAAACCTTGGGTGTGGAAAATCTGCGTCCTGAAGATCTGCCTGCCGTACAGGAACCGTTGTTGCTGGATGGTTTGGGGCGTTATGCCGTACGCCAGTTCCTGCAAAAACAGGAGGGAGCGGCGCAGCCTGAATTGCTGATGGATCGGCTGCCGATAGGCAAACTGCAACAAAGCAGCTGGCAAATGAGTGTGGTTGAACAGCAGCGTTTAAAAGACCGTTTGCTGAAATATGCCCCTGAAGTGACTCCGACCACACAGCAAGTATGGAAGGTGAATGATCATGTGTATATGAACATTCAATTGCCGAAAAACAGTGCAGAAAAATGGGTCAGTCTGGATGCGTCAAGCGCGCGTGCCAAGCGCCGTGCCAAAGTCTGGCTGGAATATCTGCTCTGGCTGGCTTACCTGAATCTGGGGGAAGGCGGTGAAAAACTGGCGCGGATTGTGGTATTCAGTGACCGGACCATTTTATGTCATGGCGTGACCTCGAATAAAGCACGTGAATGGCTGGATCACTGGCTGGCGGCATGGAAATATGGGCAAAGCCAGCCGCTGGTGTTGCCTGCGGCATTACTGCTGAAGATTGCGGAAAAAGATAAAGAACATGACTGGCAGCCGAATGAACAGAACCAGATGTGCATTGACGATATGGATGTGATCTATAAAGACTGGCACGAAGATGGCAAGTTCAGCGGTTTTTCGGTGGCGGATAATGAAGCCACCAAAATGCACCGCGACTGGCAGTTTATTTTGCAGGAACAGGATGCGACGGCGTTGCTGGAAGATGCCTGTGCGCAATTTTCCTACCAGCTCTATCAGCCGGTGTTCTGGCATCAACAAGCGATTGAGGAATAACAATAAATGAATCATCCTCAAAGCTTAAAAAAGATTTCATTTCAGCCGATTGTCGATATGCAATTCCAGGGTCTGCACTGGATTGAGGCTTCGGCCGGTACCGGCAAAACCTTTACCTTGTCCAGTCTGATGGTACGGATTTTTCTCGGTCCGTATTTGCCCAATCAGGTGATTGCCACCACCTTTACCCGTGCAGCGGCTGCTGAACTGAAAAACCGCATTCGGCTGCGTCTGGTGGAAACCTTGCGTTATTTCGACAGATGTCAAACCCTGACCGAGACTGAAATTCAGGCCAAAATTGCCGCTGAAACAGATCCTTTATTTCAACAGGTGCTGAGTGACTATGCTACGCGAGTCGATTTTGCCCGGGAACGTTTAAAACTGGTGATTGACCAGCTGGATGAACTGTTTGTCGGCACATTGGACAGTTTTAGCCAGAAACTGTTGCGCGAATTTTCCTTTGAAAGTGGCAAGATTGAACGGGCCGATATTACCGATGATGCCAAAAGCTATACCTATCAGCTGATTCATGATGTGCTGCGTGAATGGATTCAGTTGCAGCCGCAGAATGTGGTGGATTATCTGCTGCTGAATCAGAAGCTGAAGTCGCAGGAGGCCTATGTGCCGGTGGTGGAAAATAGCCTGAACTTTGCCTCGGCACAGTTTCAGGAAGTGCAGGCACCCGAGCTGGATTTAAACCGGTTTGAGCAACTGGTGGATGAGTTTATCCAGCTGGATTTAAGCCTGATTGCTGGCCTGAGCGATTATTATTCGGCAGAGGGACAATATCATTCCATTATTGGCAAAAAATGGCGTACCGATGGCTTGATGCAACGCAGCTTGTGTGACGATTTACCGGCTTTTATTCAGGCTTTGGCTGAACAGCGCTGCTATGCCTTATTTGCCCCGCATTTTGAAACCACCCTGAAAAATCTGACCGATCTGGCAACCAAAAAGGTTCTGAATAAATGTGCAGAAGAGGTGTTGCATCAGTTTGAACAGCATCCGGTGGTGCAAGCGCTAAAAAGTTTTTGCGAGGCTTTGTCCCAGCTTAATCTGGATCTGGACCTGCTGGATGCTTACTTGAAGTTTTATTTAAGTCGCGAAGTCAAAAAACGCTTGCCGCAAGTCCTGCAACAGAAAAGCGAAACCACTTTTGCCCAGCAAATCCGTACCCTTTCAGAAGCCTTGCAAGGCGAGCAGGGGCTACGCTTTGCCAAGTTTGTGCAGGCGCGTTATCCCTTGATTCTGGTGGATGAATTTCAGGATACCAATCAGGATCAGGACAATATGCTGGCCCGGATCTGGCGCGACCAGAAACGCTATATGCAAGGCTGCATGATCATGGTCGGTGACCCGAAACAGGCGATTTATGGTTTCCGTGGCGGCGACATGCTCACCTATAACAAAGCCCGTGCCGATGTGCTGTCCAAACAGGGACAACAATACAGCCTGCGCCATAATCACCGTTCGGTTAAAGTGTTGGTGCAGGCGGTGGATGCCCTGTTTCAGCGGCAGATGGATTTTGGTGAAGAGGTGATTTATAGCCCGGTTGAAGCCGGCTCGCGTCCCCATCCGGCACTCATTGATGCACAGGGTGAAAATCATCAGCCACTGCGCTGGTTATTATTGAATGATAAAAAGGATGAGCCGCTGCAGGTGGCCTGGAAAATTCGCGACTTACTTAATCAGGGCATTGCAGAAAAACTCTATCTGGCAGAAAAAACCGGTCCCAGATACCTGACTGAAAATGACATCGCGATTTTATCGAAAAACCATGACGGTCTGGATAAAGCCCAGTATGAACTGGAACGTCTCGGTATTCGGGTCAATCGTCCCTCCAAGCGCAGTGTGTTTGACCATGCAGTTGCCAAGGATGTCGGGGCGGTACTGACTGCGATCATGCATCCGTATGACGAAGGCAAAATCAAGCGTGCCTTGCTCAGCCGTTTATTGGGTTTCAATTTGCAGCAATTGATACAGCTGGAAAACCAGGCTGATGGCTTGAGCCAGTTCATTTACGATTTTGACTGCATTCGGGAAATGTGGCTGCAAAAAGGCTTTTTAACCGCGTGGCAGTATTGTCTGAACCTGTTTCAGGTCTGGAAAAACCTGGTCGCCACCCAAAGCCGCGATAATGAACGCAGTGTGGTCAATCTGCGTCATCTGACCGAATTATTGTGTCAGCACAGCGAACAGTATCAGGGCGCGCAAAAGCTCTATCACTGGTATCTGAAACAGCTGCAATCTCCGGCGGAACGCGAGTGGGAACTGGAACGCAAACTGTCGAATGAGGCCGGGGTGCAGCTGATGACCATCCACCAGTCTAAAGGACTGGAGTTTAAAATTGTATTTTTGCTCGGTGCAGATAAAGACTTTAGGGAAATGAACAAAACCCTGAATTTTTCCACTGTCGAGCATGTCCATCCGGTGACCGGGAAAGTGGACATCCAGCGTGTGGTTGCGGTAAATGACAAGAACCTGCTGGAACAAGCCGCAATAGACCAGCACAATGCCCGTGCCGTGGCAGAGCAGCATCGGCTGTGGTATGTGGCCCTGACCCGGGCCAGCCATCGGGTCTATGCCCTGTTGCAGGATCAGGAAGGCAAGTCCAGTCATGGCCTGGCTTTCTGGCGCGGGCAAGACTTTGCGCATCCTGCCAGTGCTCATGAAGCATTACTCATGGAAAGACCAGCCACGCTGCAAGCCAGGCAGCAGGAGCTTTTGCCTTTACAGGCTTTACAATTCCCTAGTCAGCGTTTTTATCCACGTTCCAAAACCAGTTTCAGTGCCCTGGCCCAGCATTTAAGCCGTAAACAGGCCATGGATGCCTTGGCGGTGAATACCGAGCAAATGCCGAGTGCCGCAGATGAAATTCATATGGTTGAAGTGCTAGAAACTGTGACCAATCAACCATTGTCATGGATCAAGCGCAATTTTCCGATGGGCACGGTGGCGGGAACCTTCCTGCATGAAATTTTTGAACATATCGATTTTAAGGACCAGCAGGATTGGCCTTTAGAAATTCGCCGCCGTTTTAAAAATGATTATCCTGCTTTGTGGCTAGAACTTTCGGCAAAATATGAGCAAGAGTTTCAGCAGGTCGATGAAGAACAGTTGATTGGCTGGATGGGAGAATGGCTAGCCGAGGTGTTAACCACACCTTTGCATCAGGGTTTTCAGCTCAATCAACTGGCTGAACATGAATATCTGGCAGAATTTCCTTTTTATCTGTCCTTGTCCGATCATGTGTTGGCCATCCAGCGTATTCATCAGCTCTATGCGGAACATGGCATTGAGATGCTGGATTTTAACCCTGCCAATTCGGCGCGCTATCTCACCGGCTCCATCGATTTGGTGTATTTTGATGGCCAGCATTATCATATTGCCGATTACAAAAGTAACTTTCTCGGTGCAGACCAAACGCATTATCAGGATAGAGAAATCCGGCAGAGTATGTCGCAGGCCAGCTACTGGCTACAGGCAGGTTTATATTTGGTAGCCTTGCACCGTTATTTAAGTGTGCAAATGCAGGATTATGCCATTGAAAAGCATTTGGGCGGTGCAAGTTATCTGTATTTGCGCGGCATGAACGGTCAGGCGGAACAGGGTTTTTATCACTGGAAGCCGGAGGCCGAATTTATACTGCGGCTTGATGCTATTTTAGGCTGTTTTGCCGAAGATAAAAACAGCAAAATTGCCTGATCCGTCAAAATTAATGGCTTTTAAACAACAGATTAAGATGTGGATAACTTTGAGGATAACTGTGTGGAAAATAAACAATATAAAGATGATCAAAGCGCTGCATGGATCAGCACTTGGAGTCGGTTTATTCGCCAGCAGCCGTTTAGTCATGCACCACATCACGAAAATACCAGCGATATTATTGAACAGGTTCTGCAAGCGGTTCAACACGGTGACAGTTGTATTTTTGCAACTCGGCAGCAAGCCGATACACTGCATGATTTAGTGGTTTTGGCTGATAATGTCGAGCAAAAGATCGCGCCTTTTGTTTTCGATCAGCAGCATCTGTATCTGTATCGTTACTGGGCGATGGAGCAGTCTCTGGCTCAGCAAGTGGCACGTCTCAAACAGCAAACCATTGCAGCGGTTGATCTTGCCGCTTATCCTGATTTGTTGACGGATGAATATCAGGTTCAGGCCTTAAGCATGGTGGCGAAGCAGGCACTGAATATCATTACCGGTGGACCGGGAACTGGAAAAACCTATACTTTGGCCCGAATTATTGCCGTGCTAAATCAGGCAATGCCAAATATCCGCATTGCCATGGCTGCACCGACCGGCAAGGCTGCACAGCGCATGAAAGAAGCACTGCAAAACTCACTGAATGATGAAAAACTGCACGACCTGGTGACGGATGAATTGAAACAGCTCAATCCCATCACCATTCACCGTTTATTGGGACTGGGAACCGGCTCCCAGCCACGTTTTCATGCCAAACAGCCTTTGCCTTATGACGTGATTGTGGTGGATGAAGCCTCCATGCTGGACTTGAGTCTGGCCAATATGTTGCTGTCGGCCGTACCGGATCAGGCCCGCCTGATTTTACTGGGCGATGCTGACCAGCTGGCCGCTGTGGATGTGGGAGCCGTACTGGCTGATTTGCAGCAAGTTCCTGCTCTGGCCGAGAATCGCGTTCATTTAGTCAATAGTCGCCGTTTTGAAGCAGGCGCCTTAATTGGGAAAATGGCACAATTTATTCAGACCCAGCAGGCTGTGCAAACCAGTGCAGCATTGCTGGAACAGTTTGCACAGCAAGTGATTGCGCCCAGTGAAATAGAAGAGATAAACCTACAAGCCGAAATGCAGGATCAGATTCAACTGGAATATCTGCCTGCTCAGCTGTCCGGGCAATTTGACCGGACAGCTTACTATGACAAACTGATGTTGGGCTACCAGCCTTATATTGAAGTGCTGAAAAGCTATTTAACCGCTGATGAACCTGAACTGTGGGTAAAACAGGTGGTCAAAATTTTTGATGATTACCGTATTTTGGCGGCTATTCGCCAGGGTGCTTTTGGGTTAAGCCAGCTAAACCAGCAAGTTGAACAGCGCCTGCTGGAGGCTTTATCGCTACAGATGAGCAAGCAAGGCGATTGGTATGTCGGTCGTCCCGTCATGATGACCTATAATGATTATCAACTGGGCTTGTCGAACGGGGATATCGGAATCTGTTTTAAGCGTAACCGCGATGGACAGTCGCAGTTTGAGGTTTATTTTCCGAGTTTAGAAAAATGGGTGCTCGCGACCCGTCTGCCGAAAAGTATTGAAACGGCATTTGTACTGACCATTCATAAATCACAAGGTTCGGAATTTACCCATACCGCAGTGGTGTTAGATGAGGCTGCGAAAAACTTATTGAGTAAAGAATTGCTGTATACCGCAATTACCCGTGCCAAGAAAGTGGTGAGCGTGCTGGCCGATCAAGAGGCCTTTGTACAAGCCTTAACCATCAAAACCATAAGAAAAAGTGGTGTATTAGATAAAATTAACAATTCGATAAATTATTAATCGCAAATAAATAATTTTCAGTTTTTGTACGAAAATGCTTACATTGATTCGAGAAATTGGCGCATAGAGCTTTAAGAATGTTTTTGAGATGATGGCTGCACATAAAAAGCTCAACACGGAAAGTTGGGTAAAATCGCCATCATATAATAATAATGTCGAAAGACAGCGAACTTACAATGAAGTAAGGATAAAAAAGGAAACTTACAGCCGCTAAGCCTTGTAGTTTTGGGAGAGACTACAGGGCTTTTTTATAGGCAGAAATAGACGATTTATTACAAAAATGATTGGCGGAAACAGCTACTATTTAGTCTCATCAGGAAAAGTAAAAATTAAGGAGGCTGCATCGCCTCGCTTTTGTATAGGTTAAACCTTTATTTTAATTTAAGTATTTGATATTTATTATTAATTTTAAATTATGGTGTTACGTGAAATATAATAAATCTAAATTAATGTACGAAAATACTTACAAAGAGATACGAGAAAGTCGACTTTTTTACACAATGTTTTGTGGCAGAATCTACCACATAGGGAAGTGAAATTTCACACACGGAATGTTTATAACAATAAGCGTGAAAAGCGTGAATTACGACTATAAATAAAAGAATAATAATTAAAACATAAGAAACTACAGCGCAAAAAAAGCCCAAGCCCAGCTTGGGCTTTTTTTTATTTTAAATGCATATTTTTCATCTGAAAAACACTTTTATCTCCGGTTTTTTCAGAATGAAAGTGACTGTGAGTGTATAAATTCAAAGGTGAAAAGCGAAAGTAAAAAATGAAGACTTTTCAAGAAATTGACATAAAAAGATGAAAAGAGGTTTCTCTTTTTGCAATCCCCTGAATTTTCCCTTAAAATAACGCACTTGCTGTAGTGATGCACGGCAGTCAATTGAGAAATCAATTGATTTCTATCAAATGTAATTTTTAAGCATCTCGGAGAAATCGAATGGCTTTAACAAACGCAGATCGCGCAGAGATCGTTGCTAAATTTGCTCGCGCTGAAAACGACACTGGTTCACCAGAAGTTCAAGTAGCTCTTTTAACTGCCCAAATCAATGATTTGCAAGGTCACTTTAAAGAACACAAACACCNNACCATCATAGCCGTCGCGGTCTGATCCGTATGGTTAACCAACGTCGTAAGCTTCTTGACTACCTTAAAGGTAAAGACGCTACTCGTTACAGCGCTTTGATCGCTGCTTTAGGTTTACGTCGTTAATTCGATTAAACTTATTTTTTCGGACTATTGCATGTTAAATGCCATATTACTGAAAATTAAAGTATACCTGGCATTGGTTAGGTAATCGGGAAGGGGCGATTGTTTCGCTCCTTCTTTGTGTTTAAAAATAGTGTATTCATACATTTTTATAGTCTAGTGAGGTCGGCTTCTAAGCTTTGTCATTTATGTAATTGATGTGAATGCCAAACCTTAGGGGTCTCCACTAGAAGAACTGTTCAAAAGAACTAGGAAAGAAAAATACATGTCAATGTTTAATATTGTTCGTAAAGAATTCCAATTTGGACAACATCCAGTTGTTCTAGAAACAGGTCGTGTTGCCCGTCAGGCAAATACGGTAATGATTACTATGGGTGGCGTTACAGTACTGGTTGCTGTGGTTGCTCAACCTACTGCTAAAGCGGGCCAGGACTTCTTCCCACTGACTGTTAACTATCAAGAAAAACAATATGCTGCTGGCCGTATTCCGGGTGGTTACGGTAAACGTGAAGGCCGTGCGTCTGAAGCGGAAACTTTAATTTCACGCCTGATTGACCGTCCAATCCGTCCATTGTTTCCAGAAGGTTATTACAACGAAATCCAGGTTACTGCGACTGTTGTATCTTCAGACAAAACTATGGATGCAGACATTGCCGCAATGCTAGGTACTTCAGCAGCGCTTGCGATTGCTGGAACGCCTTTCCGTGGTCCTATCGGTGCGGCTCGTGTGGGTTTAATCAACGGTGAATACGTTCTTAACCCGAATTATGAACAGTTAAAAGAAAGCGATCTTGACCTTGTGGTTGCAGGTACTGAATCTGCTGTGCTTATGGTTGAATCTGAAGCAAAAGAACTTTCAGAAGATCAAATGCTGGGTGCTGTACTTTTCGGCCATGACGAAATGCAAATCGCGATTCAAGCGATTAAAGAATTTGCTGCAGCTGCTGGTGCAACAGAATCTACTTGGACTGCTCCTGTTAAAAACGAAGACCTTCGCGCTAAATTGAAAGAAGCGTTCGAAGCGAAAATCTCTGAGGCATATACGATTGCAGTGAAACAGGACCGTTATGCGGCACTGGATGCACTTCAAGCGGAAGCGGTTGCTCAGTTCGTTCCAGAAAATGACGAAACTGGTATTGCTGATGAACTGAACGAGTTATTCGAAGACCTTAAATACCGTACCGTACGTGACAATATCCTGTCTGGTAAGCCACGTATTGACNNTTCACACGTGGTGAAACTCAGGCTTTGGTCACAACGACTCTGGGTAACACGCGTGATGCGTTGATGGTTGATACCCTTGCAGGTACCAAAACTGACAACTTCATGTTGCACTACAACTTCCCTGCCTACTCTGTAGGGGAAACTGGCCGTGAATCTGGTCCTAAACGTCGTGAAATCGGTCACGGTCGTTTGGCTCGCCGTGGTGTTCAAGCTGTTCTTCCACCAGCTGACCGCTTCCCGTACGTGATCCGTATTGTATCTGACATCACTGAATCGAACGGTTCATCTTCAATGGCTTCTGTATGTGGCGCTTCATTGTCACTGATGGATGCAGGTGTTCCGCTTAAAGCACCAGTTGCCGGTATTGCAATGGGTCTGGTCAAAGAAGGAGAGCGTTTCGCAGTACTTTCTGACATCCTGGGTGACGAAGATCATCTGGGCGACATGGACTTTAAAGTAGCAGGTTCTGCCAACGGTATTACTGCACTGCAAATGGATATCAAGATCGAAGGTATCACTGAAGAGATCATGGAAGTTGCATTAAACCAGGCGTATGCAGGTCGTATGCATATCCTGAATGCAATGAACCAGGTGATTTCACGTGCCCGTCCTGAAATTTCTATGCACGCGCCGACATTCCAGGTGATCAGCATCAACCCTGACAAGATCCGTGACGTGATTGGTAAAGGTGGCGCGACGATTCGTCAAATCACTGAAGAAACCAAAGCGGCAATCGACATTGAAGACAACGGTACAGTTCGCGTATTTGGTGAAACTAAAGCTGCTGCGATGGCTGCGGTTGCAAAAATCCAGGCGCTTACTGCTGAAATCGAACCAGGTACAATCTATACTGGTAAAGTGATCCGTATCGTTGAATTCGGTGCATTCGTCAACATCCTTCCGGGTACTGACGGTTTGCTTCACATCTCTCAAATCTCGAACGAACGTATTGCCAACGTTGCAGATGTATTGACTGAAGGTCAAGAGATTAAAGTACAAGTTGCTGAGTTCGACAACCGGGGTCGTATCAAGTTAACCATGAAAGATATTGAACAAGCATAAGTGTTTGAATTTCACATGACTAAGCTCATGTGAATCAAAATGATGAAAAGCCTTGAGCTGCGCCAAAGGAATTCCTTTGGTTGGCTCAGGGCTTTTTTTGTGGGCAGTCATAAAATTTGATTTAAAAGATGCACATCCAGTTGTATGTTATTGTTTAACGCTTTCGCACCGCTGATAATTTTATGGCAGATAGCGTGATTGAGTTATTGAAATTTCCATCAATGAGACAATAAGAAAGTACCCTAGAGAATTGTTGATATGCAGGTTTATTATTTCTACCAACATCCCACTGAGCAGCCTATTTTTGTACAAAAAAGCCAAAATGCCCAAGCTGAACCAGTTTTTGTATGGATTGATTGCACTCGCGAAGATGTGGTGAATCGTGCGGATGAATGGCAAAAAGAAATCTGTCAATATACTCAGCTGATCTTAAACGAGTTTCATGTGAAAGATATTTTAAATCTGGAGCACCCTTGTAGTTTCGATAGCATGGAAGATTATGACCTGCTGATTTTCCGTAAACTGATTACACCTGATGATGATATAAAATCCGGAGCACAAGCGCTGGAACAACATGAAAAGATGTTTGGTTTAGCCACAACACCGGTGAGTTTTATCATTACGCCGCAAGTGCTCATTACAGTGCGTGAACAGGGAAATAGGGCGGTTGAGAATTATATTTCAAGGATTGAAATGAATTTCACCCGTGCTGTGCAAGATCAAAACAAGTCACGCAAAGTTTCCACTACGCCTTTAGATTTAGCTTTACGCTTGCTGAATAGCATTGTCGATGGTTATTTGGATTTGCGTGTACCTCTGACCCGCCGTGTAGAGTTTTGGCAGCAAGAGTTACTCCAGGGGCATCGCAGATTTACCAAATGGAATCAGTTACTCCAGGAAAGCATGTCTTTTCAGCAAGTGGAGAATCTTTGTGAAGAACAGATTGATGCCTTACAGGAACTGCGGGATGAAATTGTCGACAATTATCCCCATTTAAAAGGCAAGAAAAAGTCTGAACGGCAAGATATTATGCTGGTGCGGATGGATGACCTGGTCAGCCATGTAGGTCGAATTCAAAAACATACGGTTCGTCTGCGTACTTCCATTCAGGCAGCCATCGATTTGCATTTTTCAGCCATTGCCAACCAGACCAATGAGAATATGCGGATTCTGGCCATTATTACTGCAATATTTGCTCCTTTAACCTTATTGACCGGGATTTATGGAATGAACTTTGAGTTTATTCCAGGCTTAAAATCTCCAACCGGGTTCTGGAGCATGCTGATTGTGATGCTGATCACGACGATACTGCTGGTTTATTATTTTTATCGTCGCCATCTGGTAGGCCGTGGGGAAAAGAGTGTCATTGATTTATTGGCCCAGCAGCATCAGGATCAACACGTAAACCTGTTCTGGTTTTTAAATTATGAACCAATCAAACAATCGGTCAAAGGAACCATGAAAGAGGTTGAAAAACTGACCAAGTTAAAATAAAGGGTCAGTTTTTATCAATACTTGCTTTGCCGTGCATAATCCAGAGCAGTTCAATCCAAGCTCAAGATGGTTTTTGTCATTTTTTGCAGGTCTAAAGATCAGCTGACTTGAGCATTCTGGGACAGAATTTTGTAAATTTCATCTTTCATTTTGAGCTTCTTGCGCTTTAAGGAATCAATATCTTCATTAATCAAATTAACCGGATTGAGTTCAAGCTGAGTGATCTCTTTATCTAGCTCCTGATGGCTCTCAAATATTTTGGCAAAATGAGGGTCGTCATGCCGTAATTTATGGATCAGTTCCTGATGTTCGGGAAACATTCTCTTCACTTTCTTATTACATTCTTTGGTTTTCATAAGCCTAGATTATTCTCCAGCATTGAATTTCAGAACAAAATAACCACCCGTACCTGCTATAGACGCTAGTCAGGAGGCAGAAAAGTCGCTTTAGCCATCTTTTACATTCAAGTGTTTGACCTGTTTACGTAATTGTTGCACTTCATCGATTAAATCGAGCATCATTGCCACCGCAGAGAAGCTGGCATCGAAGTCACGCTGCAAACGGTAGGCCCGACGTGCACGTGAAACGTCATCACCAAAAAATTGATGAATTCTCTCTTCTGGACGCGTGTCTAAAATATCGTATTCAAGCAGCTGTAAAACCCATTCGGGACTTTGTCCACAAGCATCGGCAAAATGCTTTAAATCAAAACTGTAATACTCATCAATGACATCTGAAGGATTAAATTCATCAGATATAATTTCACGATAATGAATAGTGGTCATGATGTTCTCCTTAAGCATTGCGAGGCTTAAACGTTGCAAAAGCTTCAGAAAAAGCTTGATAAGCCTGCTGTTCATGTTCGGTTTGTGCAGTCGGGTACACGATATTTAAAACCAGATACAGATGACCGGGTACTTTGCTCGGAATTCCCTTGTCCTTGAGTCTTAACTGTTGACCCGTTTTGGCATTTTTAGGCACATTCACCTGAATTTTTTGTCCTTCGGGAGTGGATATTTCAATGCTTTGACCTAAGGCTGCTTCCCAAGGTGCGATATTCACGTTGTAATAAATATCGGCACCTTCTACCCGGATTCGTGCAGTATCCTTATAGTGAATTTCAATATATAAGTCACCATTTTTGCCGCCATTGATGCCAGTTTGACCTTGGCCACTCAGGCGGATATGCTGACCTTCTTTCATACCTTTAGGAATTTTGACCTGCAAGGTCTTACGCTGAACTTCAGGTTCTCCATAGGCATTTAAAGTCGGAATCTGCAAGGTAATCTGTTGGGTTGCACCGTGATAAGCAATTTCAGGCTCAATTTCTATACTGGCATGTTGATCTTCGCCTTGATAACTGCGCTGTTGCTGTCTTTGCTGATTCTGGTACTGATAGTTACTGCCGCCAAAACCTGAACCAAAGCGTCCAAACAGATCTTCAAAACCGCTAAAATTGGAATGCTGCTGATTAAATCCCTGACTATAAAAGTGGGAATTATCAAAACCACCCGTTCCTGTTTGTGCCCCGGATTGATAAAAAGCCTCAGGATGATCGAGCTGAAAATCATACTCAGCTTTTTTTTCTTCGTTGCTTAAGGTGTCATAGGCAACATTAATACTTTGCATCTTTGCTTCAGCATCGCTCTCTTTACTCACATCAGGATGATATTTTCGGGCCAGTTTCCGGTAGGCTTTCTTGATTTGATCCTGGGTGGCATTGCGGCTAAGGCCAAGAACTTCATAATGATTTTTAGGCATAAAATGAGAAGCTGAAATTGATTATCTTTTAATCATTATTATGCTTTTTATAAATCCGAAACAGTGTAGAACTGTACCTTATTGTTTCAAATCATGACAAAAAACAGGCCCCTTAACAGGAGCCTTGGTAAATCATGAGTAAGATCAATATTTAATCCAGGTCACGCTGCGACCAATCACTGATACGCCTACATAACCGCGCAGGTTTAAGTGCTTGCCACTGGCACTGAGGCGTGCCTTGCCCTTGTAGACTTTGCCCCCAATCGGGTCAAGTACACGACCATGATTAAATTCACGTGGGTTATCTGGATTCCTTGTAAATCCCCAAATAAAAGGCAAGCCAATAAACGGTTTATTTTTTAAGTTGCCAGGGCAGTTTGAACACAGCACCATCTTTTCTGTACCAGGAATGTTACGGGTCGCAACGATAATCCCTTCATAGGTACCATCCGGCTTTTTGCTGATTTCTACATCGGCACGAGAGTAACCGGTTCGGTCATCAATCGTTTTCCATTTGCCCACCAAGGGATCGTTATCGTTTTCTGCAAAACTCAATGAAGATAGGGTTGCTAATAGTATCCCCGCCACAACGCCTTTATATAAATTCTTCATTAATTCCCCCTTTGAACTGAAAGTTTTATATTTTTAGAGTAAAACACCTAATTTATAACGATAAGTATCTATAAAATCAAATGGTTAAATTGCTAAACAAGTCACATAAATAATTGATTGTGTTGAGTGGGTTATTGTTTGAATTTTTTTTGATTAGAAAGTATCCGATTTGAATATTAAAAATTTAGGTTTTTAATCAGTTAATATTTTATCTGAAGGTAAAAAATTTATTTACTGGATGAAATGTTATTATTTTTATAGGCATTAATAATAAAATTTATCGTTTGATATAAATAACCAGGTAATAAAAAATAATTTATTGCTTGCGTATAAGAATGGAAATTTAATGAATGTTTAAGATTATAAATAGAGGCTGCACAAGTTTCTAACCGGGGGAGCTAAAAACTTGTGCTAAAGGGGAAGTATGTTAATCCACTCTAATCCAGGACACGGTGCGGCCAAGCAAACTGGTACCAATATAGCCACGTAAGGTCAGCACATTGCCTCGTGTATTAAGACGTCCTTTGGTCCGATAGACATGACCTGAAAGAGGATCAAGTACCTGACCATCAATAAATTCATCTGCTTTTTTAGGATTTTGCTTAAAACCTGACAAAATAGGCAAGCCAAGCAGCGGGGCATTTTTGAGAGCGCCTTTACATTTTTCACAGTACTCAACCGGGGCACGGTTTGGAATGGCGTGGACTTTGATAATTGTTCCCAGATAACCGCCATTTTCTTTCTTGGTAATGAGAACGTCAGCCCGAGCATAGCCTGTTTTATCATCAATGGCTTTCCATGTTCCCACTAAATCGAGGGTTTTTGCATGAATAAAGGAACAGGTCAGCATTAATAATATACTGAGCATTATTTTTGTGTTCATGTAGTCGATATTCCCAATTATTAATTTATTTTTATGCATTAAAAATAAAACATTATTTGAGTTTATTTTGCTTTATTTTGAAATGAAATTTTACGCTAAAATATTTTAAATACAAGTGTAAAAAATCAATATAAAAAATAAGGTATTTTATTTTTTTGGAATAAAAAAGAGCAGCCATTATAGCTGCCCTATTTTATTCACTTGAATAAAATCAACTGAGGTGTTTGCCAAATAAACCAAAGGCCTCTTCAGCAGTAAAAGTGTAACGGGTGCTACAGAACTGGCAATCCATGGTAATCGGATTTTGGAACTCTAAAGTTTCACGCACTGCCTCTACACCAATTTGAATTAAGGCATTGGCACAGCGTTCTTTAGAACAGGTACAGCCAAAGCTTAATGGTTCCGCTTCAGGCAAGCGTACATCTTCCTCATTGTACAGACGGTAAAGAATTTCAGTCGGTTCAAGATCTGTGAGTTCTTCCGCTTTTAAAGTTTCGGTCAGCATGGTGAGGCGTGGCCAAAGGTCTTCATCTACACGTTGTTGCTCTTCTTCGCTATTACGTGGCAAAAGTTGAATCAGGAGACCGCCAGAGCATTCAGCTGTGCTGGCCAAAACAATTTTCGTTGGAATTTGTGCAGACAAATCATAATACTGCATTAAACAACCGGCCAAGGTGTCGTGCTCAAGCGCAATAATGCCCTGATAGCGTTCTCCAAATTCAGGCTCAATATTAATGAACAGCACCGGATTGACCAGTGCATTCAACACCGTGCTGCTGTTTTCTGCCTGGAAAAAACGCGGATCTTCTTCATAATCGGCTGAAGCTCGGATTTCACCGCGATGATTACATTCTGCCATAGCCCATTTGAAAGTGCCGGCTGCCTGAATTTGCAGGCTAATGCGGCCTTTGATTTTCAGGGTGCTCGCTAATAAAGCAGTGGCACTCAGCATTTCCCCCAAAAGAATTTGAATGGCTTGCGGATAATCACGTTGCGCAAGAATGGTTTGCAAAACGCTTTCAAGATGGACGACTTCACCACGAATCGGGCAATTTTCAATATAAAAGCGTTGACGTAATTCAGACATAAATTTCTCCAATAGCCCGTGTTAATGGTGTCTATATTGTAAAACACAAGCTAGTTACTATCAGCTCTTGTGACATCAATACGCTGATGTGCTAAGCCGCGTTGCAAATTGACGCCAATCGGTTCTTGACGAATATGGGCATCGCTTTCAAACAGATGTTCCAGTTCTGCCAGTGCATTGCGATGGGTTTCATAAATCTTCTGTTCATCAGTATAAACCCGTTGCTGTTGAAGCAATAATTCCTCATCGTAATCACGGAACAGCTCGATACTCTTATACGCATCTTCCTCGTTTACATCTAACTCACGTAAAGCGCGATAAGCCATACCGAGTGAGGATAAGTAAGTTTCACGCCAGATATGTTCAACGCCTAAATCCCGCAGTAAATGCACATGATGCCGGTCTCGGGCACGTACCAAAAGTTTGAGCTGGGGATAGTTTAAGCGAATATGACGTGCGACATTCATGGAGTCTTCAATATCATCAATCGCAAGTACGAAGACTTTGGCGTGTTCAATGCCTGCTGAACGTAAAATATCGGGCTGTGTGGCATCACCATAGTATACCGTACCGCCATAATTTCGCACGAAATCGACTTTTTCCAGATTGCTGTCGATGGCGGTAAACGACTGGTGCTGTAAATGGGCAATACGGGCAATGATCTGTCCAAAACGGCCAAAACCCGCAATGATCATCGGGTTGTGCGTATCGGGAATTTCATCATAGACTGGAGTTTTTTCTTTATCAAGCAATGGCACAATCCAGCGGCTCATCAGCCAGTACAGCATTGGGGTGAGCACCATGGAAAGGGTCACAATCAATGTTATAGGCTCAAGTATCGCCTGGGTGATGACTTTTTCACTACTGGCAACTTTGAGCACTACAAAGGCAAATTCACCACCTTGAGATAAACAGGTTGCCAGCAGCAAGCTGTTGCGCCATGAGTATTTTAGATAACGGGCAATGGCGGTGAGAGTAACGCTTTTGATTAGCATTAAAATGAGCGCACCGCCAATGATCAGCCAGGGCATATCCACCAAGAGTGATAATTGTGTGGTCATGCCGACCGTCATAAAAAATAGACCGAGTAACAGTCCTTTAAAGGGCGCAATGCTGGCTTCAAGCTCATGACGGAACTCAGAGTCGGCCAGCAATACCCCGGTTAAGAAAGCCCCCAAAGTCGTGCTGATCCCGAGCACATCCATGAGTACGACCACGCCCAAGACAATAAACAGACCCACTGCAGTAATCAGTTCATGTGCGCCACTTTTGGCCACAAAAAGGAAAAAGCGGCGCATCATATAGCGGCTAAACAGGAACAAACCGCTAAAGGTGGCAATGATTGCAGCAAAATAGGCCACTCCATGATGGGTCGATTCAGTACCAGCGAGTAGCGGAATAATTGCCAGTAATGGAATAGCGGCGATATCTTGGAACAGTAAAATAGAAAAGGATTGCTGCCCGAAGGTGGTATTCAGTTGCTGCTTTTCCGCCAGCAGCTGTAACACAAAGGCGGTGGAGGAAAGTGCCAGTGCCATGCCAATCACAAAACTGGCAGAGAGGTTCTGGCTTAAGGCAAAAAAGATCAGCAGGGCCAGAATAATGCCAGTAATGCCGACCTGTAGACTACCCATCAAAAAGATCGATTTACGCATCTGCCACAGTCGTTGTGGACGCAGCTCCAGGCCAATAATAAACATCAACAGAATAACGCCAAATTCCGCCAGTTCCTGAATTGATTCAGGGTCACTGGCCAGATTGAATACGCTGGGACCGAGCAAAATACCGGTAAACAAATAGCCGAGTACGGTGGCAATGCCAAAGCGCTTGGCCAAGGGAACCAAGAGTAGCGAGGCACCAAGGAAAATCGTAATTTGTAACAGTAACGACATCGATCTGTCCTAGAATTTGTTCTCATTTCAAAAAAATTAGGCCAAGCATGAACTTTGGTTTAGCTTAATTCCTGAGGGTCTATATCTAGTGTAAGTTTCATGTTTGAGGGCTTTTGATGCAACATGTTTTGCCACCATGCACGAATATAAAAGTGTAATCGGGCACGATCTTGCGACAACAATACCATATGCGCCTGATAACGCCCGGCTTTACGTTCCATCGGGGCAGGAATCGGTCCCCAGATATCAATCAGGTTTTCAGACACCTGTCTGAGTGCCTGAGCATGTTGCTGTAAGAAATCCTGATTCTGTTCCTGACTTTTCGATTCACAGCGAATGAGTGCCGCATAACGAAAAGGCGGTAACAGTGCTGCTTGACGTTCTTTTAAGGTCTGTCTGGCGAAATGCCGGTAATCCTTGTCAATCAAGGTGTTGAGCAGAGGATGATCGGGGCGCAGTGTCTGTAGATAGACTTCGCCTTTGCGTTCACCGCGTCCGGCACGACCGGCGACTTGTACGATTAGTTGAGCGGTACGTTCGGTGGCACGAAAATCCACGCTGAGCAAGCCGGAATCAATATCTAAGATGGCGACCAGGGTGACATAAGGAAAATGGTGTCCTTTGGCCAGCATTTGCGTGCCAAGTAAAATAACCGGTTCACTTTTCTGGATTTTGTCATAAATTTTTTGCCAGCTACCGACCCGGCTGGTGGAATCGCGGTCGACCCGAATCACATCGAAATTGGGAAAAAGCTGTTGCAGGTGTTCTTCCACTTTGGCTGTGCCCATGCCAATCGATTTCAGTTCAGTATGTTTGCACTGCGGGCATTGTTCCGGCAGACGGTGAATACTGCCACAGTGGTGACAATGCAGATGCTGATAAGGCTGGCGATGCACGGTAAAGTTGGCATCACAATGCGGACATTTGGCTTGCCAGGCACAGCTTTCACAAATCAGTACCGGGGCATAACCACGGCGGTTTAAAAACACCAGCACCTGTTCTTTTTTATCCAAACGTTTCTGAATCTCATCAATCAGGCTTTGGCTAATCCCACTTTGCTTTTGCGCAATTTTCAGATCAATCAGATGAATCTTGGGCATCAGTGCCACACCGGCACGCTGATTCAGTTCTAAACGGGTCATTTTCCCCGTTTCAACCAGTGCATAGCTATCAATACTCGGTGTCGCCGAACCTAAAATAATCGGACAGTTTTGCAGATGGGCACGGTACATTGCGACATCACGGGCATGATAGCGAAAGCCTTCCTGTTGTTTAAATGAAAGGTCATGTTCTTCATCGAGAATGATTAAGCCCAGATTAGGCAGCGGGGTGTAAATGGCTGATCGTGTACCCAAAATGATGGAGGCTTTACCGGTTTGTGCCGCTTGCCAGGCTTGCAGACGTTTAGAATCATTCAGTCCTGAATGCAGCAGCACGATATTGCCATGAAAACGCGACTGGAACCGGCTGATGGTTTGCGGAGTAAGCCCAATTTCAGGCACCAAAACCAAGACTTGCTTGCCCTGTTTCAGCACCTCTTGCATGACTTGCAAATAGACTTCGGTTTTACCGCTCCCGGTTAAACCATCGAGTAAAAAGGCATGATATTTTTTTTGTGCTTTAAGCACCTGTTGAATGGCCTTTTTCTGGTCGTCATTCGCGGTTAACGGCATTTGCGCCAGTGTGACGGGCTGTGGACTAAAATCCTGATGTTCTAGAACACATTCTACAATGGCTTTTTTTTCTAAAGCCTTCAGTGTTGCTGTTTCAATCCCGGCCAGATTTAAAATATTTTCCGTGGTTCCTTGAGGATGTAACTTCAGGATTTTATAGGCTTGCTGTTGTTTTTCGGAACGTGTCAGTTTGGTCTCGGCAGCTAAATCTAGGACTTTCCACATTCGTGCCAACAAATTATACGGTTTACCCTGACGCAAGAAGGTCGGTAAGGCACTCTGAAAAACTTCGCCAATCGGAAATTGATAATATTGCGCGGACCAGGTGAGCAAGCTTAAAGTTTTTTGATCTAACAGCGCTTGGTCATCCAGCAGTTCAGTGATGGCTTTGAGCTTAAAACGCGGATCAATCGGGGTATCGGTCGTTAATTTTTCAACAATAATACCCACCAGGTTTTGCCGTCCAAACGACACGGCCACACGTGCCCCAACTTCAGCTTGCCGGTATTGTTCAGCCGTTAAGGTGTAGTCAAAACAGTCATAGAGATGTACAGGTACGGCAACACGAATGCGATAAATGTCGGCTAGAGTCGATGGTGTATTTGGCATAAATAAGGGTCAAATGGTCCTGATCAAATTTCGTCGTGCTCAAGATCGAGTTATGTTAGAGTGAACAAATCATTTATATCTCAGAATATGAATGATTTTGGTGGTCAGACGCAACCGCGCTGAAGCAAATTTTAGAAAATTAGAGCATCACAATGCCTGCATATCAATTTACTGCCATTGATGCTTCAGGGAAGCAGCAAAAAGGCGTGCTAGAGGGTGACTCTGCACGTCAAATCCGTCAACAGCTCAGAGACAAAGAGTTGATTCCGGTGACGGTGGATCCTGTTGAGCAAAAAGATAAACATCACTCAGCAGGCTGGTTTCAGAAAAAAATCACTGCTTATGATCTGGCATTATTTACCCGTCAACTTTCAGTTCTGGTGGCAGCTGCAATTCCTTTAGAAGAAGCGCTGCGCGCTGTAGGCAAGCAAAGCGAGAAAGCTCATGTGCAAAACCTGTTGATGTCGGTGCGCTCAAAAGTCATGGAAGGGCATTCACTGGCCAATGCCTTGCAGCAAGCAGGGCGTTTACCGGATTTATATATCGCGACCATCGCAGCGGGTGAACGTTCGGGACATCTGGATTTAATTCTGGATCAGTTGGCAGATTACACTGAAAATCGCTTTGCCATGCAGAAAAAAGTGCAGGGCGCGATGATTTATCCGATTATCCTGATGCTGATGTCCTTTGCGATTGTGATGGGACTGATGACTTATGTGGTTCCCGACATCGTCAAGACTTTTGATCAAAGTAAGGATGCTTTACCGTGGATTACGGTGGCATTGATGAAAGCCAGCGATTTTATCCGGGTGGCCTGGCCATTTTTATTGGTGGCAAGTGTGGTCGGTTTCATTGTTTTGGCGCGTTTTTTAAGAACTTCCGCCGGGCATTATGCTTTTGACCGTTTAACCCTCAAATTGCCATTATTTGGTAAATTATCGCGTGGTATAAATGCAGCACGTTTTGCCAGTACCTTATCCATTTTGACCCAGTCTGGCGTGCCGTTGGTGGATGCCCTTAAAATTGGCGCTGCGGTGAGCAATAACTGGGTCATCCGTGATTCGGTCAATCTGGCGGCGGAAAAAGTCACGGAAGGTGGCAATCTGGCAACACAACTGGAGCGCAGTGGTTATTTTCCACCGATGATGGTACAAATGATCAAAAGTGGTGAAACTTCAGGTGAGCTGGATCGGATGCTGGAGCGTGCCTCGACCATGCAGGATCGAGAGGTTACTACCCTCATTTCAACACTTCTTGCACTCCTTGAACCGTTAATGTTGGTGTTAATGGCAAGTATCGTTTTAGTGATTGTGATCGCGGTGATGTTGCCGATAGTGAATATGAACAATATGATTTAATAAAATTGCGTGAAAAAGATGAATATGAATAAAGCCAAAATGCAACAGAAAGAGATTGTTGTGAATGATGTTCAAACCTCCTCAAGCCTAGCTGTCGGACTTTCTTGCGAGGCAATGCCTCTTAGGTCAAGTGATGGTTCTATGTGCCACATCGAGCATANNATCGAGCATAGCTCTCGGTCTGGCGTTCGTGCAAAGCGTAGCTTTGCTCATACTCACTCAGGTTTTACCCTGATTGAAGTCATGGTGGTGATTGTCATTTTAGGTGTATTGGCGGCGCTGATTGTTCCTAATGTGATGGGGCGTGGTGAAAAAGCCAAGGTGGATACTTCTGCCATTACCTTAAAAGGGGTAGCCGGTGCTTTAGACCAATATAAACTGGATAATGGTAAATATCCGTCCATGCAGGATGGCGGTTTAGATGCCCTTGTGAATCAGCCAGCTTCGGCTAAAAACTGGATGCCGGGGGGGTATGTCAAAGGAGGCTATCCGAAAGACAGTTGGGATAATGATATTCAATATGTGATTCCCGGTGCAGAAGGTCGTGCATTCGATTTATATTCTTTCGGTGCCGATGGCAAAGAGGGCGGTGAAGGCACAGATGCCGATATTTATTATCAACCTTAATTCAGAATTATTATTATTTTTGAGTTAATAAAATATATCACTTCACTTAATCTAAGCGGGCAATACTAAGTGAAGTGATAATAAATATTAATTATAAGATATATATTAAATTATTGAATTTTAATAATTTTATATAATAATAATTGTTTGAGATTTATAATAAGAATTATTCCCATATTTGATAGTTACAATAATGCTTCCATGTAGATTGAAATAGACTTTCTATTTATTCAAAAGCTTGCATAATGTTCTAAATGGCAAGAGTTTTGCCGGGGAGAATGGAATGAAAGCATTAATCATATCGGATGAAATTAATCAATTTCACTGGGCAATGCTCAAGTCTGTTTTTTTAATTTTAAGTTTGCTTCCGATCAGTCAGGGCATTTTAATCTTATGGAATGCCACAGAAGGCAGTAGCCAGATCATGGTGGGCTTTTTTGCAATCAGTCTATTGAGTGCATTATTCGTCTTATGCTTCTGGTCTGCATTGAAAGCGACTGTATTAAACTTAAAACAAGAGCATGCTTCAGCCTTAGAGCACAGTATTGTAAAAATTTATCGTTATATTCCCATGCTATTTTTAACTGGCATGATGTCGTATTTGGTGACTCAGCTATAAATTAAGTTCGATAAAAAACCGAGGCATTGACCTCGGTTTTTAGTGCCTTTTTATTCTTTCTCTCTCTGGGATAAGGAATATATTCCGCAAGAGGANNGATGAGGAATATATTCCGCAAGAGGATGAGGGCGATTAATCATAAATAATTCACCTCTCCCTAGCCCTCTCCTGGAAGGAGAGGGAACACTTAAAGCTAACGCCGTGATTTAAACGAGACATCCAACTGACGTGGACGGTGAATCCAGCCTAAAATTAACAACAACAATGAGAAACCAAGAATAGGCCAGTCACTCAGACGCATATACAAGGTTTTACCCTGCATCGCAGGCAATTCCCCACGAAGAATCGCTGTTTGATCAGTCGGCGCCTGTTTCACAATATGCCCGTTGTGATCAATAAACGCAGTCACCCCGGTATTGGTGGCACGAATAAACCAGCGTCCATTTTCCTTGGCGCGCATTTGCACCATTTGTAAATGTTGCCAAGGTCCCGCCGTACCGGTAAACCAGGCATCATTGGAAACGGTGACCAAATAGTCGCTTTGACTGGCATTGCGACGGGTCAGGTTGGGATAAGCCACTTCATAGCAAATCGCAGCACCAAGCGCATGGTTTTTGATATCGAGTGGTTTCTGGTCACGTGCTCCACGAGAAAAACCGCTCATGGAAGGGTCATTCTGTAGTGCAGGCAGTACCCAGCTGAGCCAGCCAGATAAAGGTACATATTCACCAAACGGCACTAAACGTTGCTTTTTATACAAGCCTTCAGAGTCATCACCCGAAGCCATAATACTGTTGTAGTACATCGGGCGTTGTTCAGTTTTTGATTCTTTCAAATCCCAATAAGGAAGACCGGTAACCCAGGCAGTTCCTGTTTTATTGGCCTGAACCTTCATGGCATCTAAAAAAGGTTCTATGTCAGTCTGGAACATGGGAATGGAAGATTCCGGCCAGACAATCAGATCACGTCCCCATTCAGTCCGGCTTAAATTGGCATAGATCATCAAGGTCTTGACCTGATATTCGGTCAGCCATTTCAGGTCTTGCGGAATATTGCCCTGAATCAGGGAAACCGAAAGTGGTTTCTCATCTTTTTCTTCAACGAATTGAAGATAGGAAGCTCCCCAGGCACCCAGCAGCAAGATGGCTGAGGGGATGACCCAGAACACACGTTTATTGAGGATTTCCACCAGCGCGCAAGCCAGTATAATCACTACAAACGATACACCGAAAATTCCGAATAAGGGCGCATAGCTATCAAGGAAACGTTCGGTAAAGGCATAACCGACAAAGAGCCAGGGGAAACCGGTAAATACCCAGGTCTTTGCCCACTCGAAGAACACCCAAAGCGGTGCAAATGTCAGTGGCGTTTCAGGAAAGAATCGACGGTAAATCCAGGTTTGCAGGGCGGTAAATAGTCCCATCACCAAGGCCATAAAGGTAATCATCAGCACACTTAAAAAGGCACTGGTATCCCCATAGACATGAATCGGTGTATATAACCAGAAGGCACCGACAAACCACAAGCCAAAGCCGTAAGCCCAGCCAATGAAAAAAGCCTGTGGAGCAGAACGTTTACGCAGTGAAGCATAGAGCAAAGCTGGAGACAGCAGGGCCAGCCACCAGTAATAATAAGGTGCCAGTGCAAAACTGAACACGGCACCTGAAAAAAGCGAAATTAAAAAGGGATAAATAAAAGGGAGCTGCTTGTGTTGTTGAGATGAATTTAACAGCTTATCAAAGTAAGTTCTCATTTACGGACAGCTCGAATCAGATGAATAGTACGTGCATCTGCTTCCAAAATGGTAAATTCCCAATTCTCAAGTTCAATCACTTGACCTTGTAAATCGCTGACTAGACCCATTTCCTGAAGCAATAAACCGCCGACAGTTTCTACTTCATCATCAGAAAATTCAGCATCTAAAACATTGTTAAAGTGTTCAATTGGTGTAAGCGCCTGAACCAGCCAGGTATTCGCCGTGTGTGGATCTTGATCGGGAACAATGTACTGGGCTTCTTCATCCACCTTGTCATGCTCATCTTCAATTTCACCGACAATCTCTTCCAGAATGTCTTCCAGTGTCACTAGGCCTGAAGTCGTGCCATATTCATCAATCACTACAGCAATATGGGTCTGGGTGTTTTTCAACATCCGCATCACCTGGTCAGAACGTGCGCTTTCCGGCACAAACAGTGGTTGGCGCATTAAGGCGCGAATGTCCACTTTAGATGTCGGCTCAGTCAGGAATGGCAATAGGTCTTTGGCCAATAAAATGCCGACCACATTATCCGGCTGGTCAGATGAAAAAACAGGAAAACGTGAATGGGCAGACTCAACCAGCACATGCAGGATATCAAGCAGTTGATCATCTTCTTGCAAGCTGATCATGGCATNNCCGCGGGGTCATGACCTCACGAATTTTAGTGGCAGGCAGGTCAAGTACGCCCTCAAGCATGGCCACTGTATCGGGTTCTAAAAAACGACGTGAATCTTGTACTAATTTTAACAGTTCGTCGCGAGTTTCGGGTGCTGTACCCAACCATTTGCGTAAGCCGCGCATGCCCCACGACGGGCCTGATTCCTCGTGCATGATCTTTCCTAAAGACGCTTAATATCTAAAAAACATAATTTTCATCATACCGTAGAAAATACAGTTGTCTATCGCTAATATTGATCTAAATCATGGGTAATTGAGTCAAAAAAAAAGGCTATCTTTTTCATTTTGCTGTATTTCACCGGGTCTTGATGTTTATGCTAAAATAATTGCAGATTCTAAACCTGAGTTTTTTGATGTCTGAACCCTCTGTTACTCCAAGCATTCAACTAAATACCCGTGGATTACGTTGCCCTGAACCGGTGATGATGCTGCATCAGGCGATTCGTAAATCCAAGTCTGGCGATGTGGTGGAAGTATTTGCAACAGATAATTCAACCTCTTGGGACATTCCGAAATTCTGTATGCATTTGGGACATGAGCTGTTATTGCAGGAAGAACGTTTAGATGAAAACGGCAATAAAGAGTTTCATTATCTGGTGCAGAAGGGTTAGAGTTTCTACGAGGAAAAAAGTATTATTTTAAAAGGTTATAAATGTAGAATGATACTAAAAAAGTTGGAACCTCATGTATGGGTATTCGATGCTGTAAATTTTGATGCGATTGAGTCTTTAGAGGAGGTTTTGAATGATTTATTCGCCAATTCCGTCTTGAAAGCAGAATCGAAACTTAAGCAAATTTTGTCTGAATATCCAGATTTTATTGATTGCTGGGTACATCTCGCCATTCTTTATGAGCGTACAGGAAGAGATATAGAATCTTATTTGGCTAACCGTGAAGCCTATCGTATCGGCTTGAGCGCTTTACCTAAGGAATTTGATTGGGCTAAAGATTGCTTAGATTGGGGATTTCATGAAAATCGTCCATTTTTACGTGCCTGTTTCAATTTGGTACTACAAATTATAGATACCTCCATGCGAGATGAAGCTTGGCACATTTTAAACAATTTAATCCATGTATCACCAAATGACAATTTAGGGGCACGGTATCTCTTGTTGAAAATGTGCTTATTAGATAAAAATATAGAAGCGGCAGAGCAGCTGTTTAAGCAATATCCTGATGATTACAGCACTGAATTTTATTATGGAAAAGTCTTGCTGGCACTTATGCAAAATGATCCCGTCAGTGCTCAATCTGCATTGGAACAGGCTAAATTGGAATTTCCATTTGTTTTAAAAGAACTGAAAAAGAAACGTCATATTCAACCTAAAGGTTTTGATGGTCAGTATATTTTAAGAGGTGGAAAAGAAGAGGCTTATATATATTGGCGTGAATTTGGTGCCTTATGGCAACAAGATTCAGAAAACTATCGTTTTTTAATTGGAAATAGTTAAAAAGCAGTGACGAATCACTGCTTTTTATAGGCTTAGAGAGCAATATTACATATTTGGATAGTTCGGACCACCACCACCTTCCGGTGTTACCCAGGTGATGTTCTGTGAAGGATCCTTGATGTCGCAGGTCTTGCAGTGCACNNAGTTGGCTGCATTGATCTGGAAGCGTTTTGAACCGTCATTATTTTCCATGATTTCGTATACACCCGCAGGGCAGTAGCGCTGCGCCGGTTCATCCCATTTTGGCAAGTTCACATTTACTGGAATTGAAGCATCAGTCAGTTTCAGGTGAGCTGGCTGGTTTTCTTCATGCACGGTGTTGGAGACGAACACCGAAGACAGGCGGTCAAAGGTCAGCTTGCCATCCGGTTTTGGATAGTTCGGCTTGAAGGTTGCCGCATCGACAGTTTTTAGTGCGCCATGGTCGGTCACCAGGTCATGCAGGGTAAATGGTACCTTAAACACGTTCTGGTCGATAAAGTTAAATGCACCGCCAAGCCACTGGTT
>DKLL01000078.1:0-622 GCA_002455755.1 Acinetobacter sp. UBA6641 | reverse complement strand
AAGCCGGCATCATCACCAATCAGGCTACCGCCCGGGAAGGTGAACTTCGGTAGCGAGTTAAAACCGCCTTTGGTCACGGCACGCGCGCCATAAGAAATACGCTTGCCACCTTCCAGATACTGCTTGATTAAAGGATGGGTTTTCCAGCGCTGCATTTCCATAAACGGATACATGTGCGGGTTGGTGTAGGACAGATCCACGATCATGCCCAAAGTCACTTGATTGTTTTCAGCATGGTACAGCCACCAGCCGCCTGAAGAACCGGTTTCAGAAAGCGGCCAGCCAGCACCATGCATCACCAGACCAGGTTTATGTTTCGCTGGATCGATTTCCCAGAGTTCCTTGATCCCGATGCCGTAATGCTGCGGATCAGCATCCTTGGCCAGGTCAAATTTCTGGATCAGGCGTTTACCCAGGTGACCGCGGCAGCCTTCGGCAAAAATAGTGTATTTGGCATGCAGCTCATAACCCGGAGTAAAGTTATGCGTCGGTTCGCCATCCTTGCCAATGCCCATGTCACCGGTCTGGATGCCTTTCACCGAACCATCTGCATGGTACAGGATTTCAGCAGCAGCAAAGCCCGGGAAGATCGATACTTCCAGCTCTTCGGCTTTGGCGCCTA
>DKLL01000037.1 GCA_002455755.1 Acinetobacter sp. UBA6641 | reverse complement strand
GCACAGTTCAAGCGGGTACACGTTTATATAATCTAGGTGAATATCTTGTCCCGATCAATCAGGCTTTAATCAATCAGGGCGATATAGACCAGCAAAGTCTGGCCGGGGCGATTGCTACAGGCACGCATGGCACGGGCATCGATTTACCTTGCATATCTGCTTTTGTCGAAGGTTTTGAATTACTCACAGCCGATGGAGAGCTGCTGCAATGTGATCGTCAGCAAAATGCGGACATCTTTCAGGCCGGACGGGTTGCCCTTGGCAGTCTGGGGATAATGACCCAGCTTAGCTTGCAAAATCGGCCCAGATATAAATTAAAAGAGCAGATTCGACTGTGTCCACTACAGGATGTTTTTGCGAACATTGATCAATGGAAAAACCAGCACCGGCATATTGAATTCTGGACATTCCTGCATTCTGATCAGGTGATGCTGAAAACCCTGGATGAAACCGATGAACCCATTCAACCACGACAGGATTCATTGCCTTCGGAAGATGCCTTATTAACCCTGTGTTCTGAATTAACGCGAAGATTGCCTGCCACGAATCGCTATCTGCAAAAGTTGCTGAGTGTCTTTGTCAAACCGACTCGTTACGTGAATTGGTCGAATCAGATTTTCCCGACTCCGCGCCATACCAGATTTAATGAAATGGAATACCAGATTCCTGTCGAACTGGGTTTGCAGTGTCTGGAGGAGGTTTTACATACCTTACGCAAGCATCAAGTGCCGATGTTCTTTCCGATCGCATTTCGTTATGTCAAAGCCGATGAGATCTGGCTCAGTCCTTTTTATGGCCGCGATTCAGTTTCCATTTCCATCCACCAGTTTTATAAGCAGGATTATCACGTGATCTTTAATCTGGTCGAGCCGATTTTTCAGAAGTATCAGGGACGACCGCATTGGGGCAAGCTGCATAGCATGAGCGCAGCCTCGCTGCGCGAAATTTACCCGAAATGGGACGATTTTATGCTGCTGCGTCAACAATTGGACCCACAGCAAAATGGCTGAATCCCTATTTGAAACAGTTATTCCTGTCTGGAAAATGAGGAGAGGGCAATGCAATCGAACTATTTTCAGCAACTGAATCAGCATTTACAACAGCAGGGCACAGGCACACCGCAACTGATTCTGGATTTGGCGCAATATCAACGTAATCTGGAGATTGTACAGTCAAAACTACCCGTGCAGTTAAAACCGCGTCTGGTGGTGAAGTCTCTCGCCAGTATGCAGTTGCTCAAACTGGCCAGTGACCAACTGAATACCCGGCGCTTTATGCTGTTTCATCTGCCACATATTTTGAGCATTCATGCAGCATTCCCCCAAGCCGATATTTTGCTGGGTAAGCCGATGCCGATACAGGCAGTAGAACGGTTTTATCAGGCTAGAAGTGATCATGATCACTCGCCTTATATTCAATGGCTGATTGATGATCTGGGGCGTTTGCAGCAATATTTGCAGCTGGCGCAATGGTTTAACATCTGCCTGAATGTGAATATTGAAATTGATGTGGGACTGCATCGCGGAGGTGTACAAAACCCGCAGCAATTTCTGGCCCTGCTCAAGCTGATCCAGCAACATTCGACCCATCTTAAGCTTACCGGTTTAATGGGCTATGACGCTCATGTCGCCAAACTACCCAGTTTTTTAAAGTCTGCGGAAAAGAGTTATCAACAATCACAACAAAGTTATCAACAGTACCAAGACATCATTCGGCAGCAATTCCCCAATTTATGGCATGAAGATTTATGTTTTAACGGGGGCGGCAGTCCGACGTTTATGCAGCATTGTCAGCAGAGTGTCTGTAATGATCTGGCTTTTGGCTCGCTGCTGCTCAAGCCAGGTGATTTCGAGCTGGCCAGTCTGGCGCAACTGCAATGTGCATTATGGATTGCCACGCCGGTACTCAAAGTTTTGCGGCATAGCCAGTTACCCGGTCTGGAGATGTTGAATCACTTTCCGCATAAATATAAGGCCGTGTTCTTATACGGTGGTTACTGGCAGGCCGATTATATTTATCCTGAAAAAAGCAAGCTGCATGGTTTGTATGGACGCAGTAGTAATCAGGAAATGCTGCTGGTGCCGAAATCCTGTGAGATTGAGCGGGATGATTATGTGTTTTTAAGACCGACTCAAAGTGAAGCGGTAATTCCGCAATTTGCCCAGCTTTATGCCTACACACCAGGTAAATTTGAAGTATGGGATAACTTTAGAGAATAAAAAAGAAAAATGGCATTCCCTGATTGATCTGAAGGCAAAGTAGTGACAAATAAATTCAAAATGCGCCAAATCGCGAATTTTCTAGGTGAAAAGGTTTAATCCTGTGGATAAGACGTGTAAAATTCGAGTCGATTTTTATTTATCCACCGTTTTTATCTTTTGAGGTTCTGCCTCGATCATAATCTCGCGGTGACATGCCCTATGGTACGGGGCATCACTCCTTAAGGATTTTTTATGCCAATTATCACTTTGCCAAATGGCGATCAAAAACAGTTTGATCAAGCCGTATCTGTGATGGATGTTGCCCTCAGCATTGGTCCGGGTCTTGCGAAAAATACAGTTGCAGGTCGTGTCAACGACCGCTTGGTTGATGCGTCTGATCTCATCACTGAAGATGCAACCTTACAAATTATTACGCCTAAAGATGAAGATGGTGTACACATCATTCGTCACTCTTGTGCACACCTGGTCGGCCATGCGGTGAAGCAATTGTTCCCAGAAGCAAAGATGGTGATTGGTCCGGTCATTGAAGAAGGTTTCTACTATGACATCTGGATGCCACGTCCATTTACTTTAGACGACATGGCTGCCATCGAAGAGCGTATGAAAAAGCTCATCGATCAAGACTATGACGTGATTAAAAAAATGACCCCACGTGATGAAGTGATTGCAGAATTCACTAAACGTGGCGAAGAATACAAATTACGTCTGATCGAAGACATGCCTGAAGAAACTCAAATGGGCCTGTACTACCATCAGGACTATCTGGATATGTGCCGTGGTCCGCACGTACCAAATACCAAATTCTTAAAATCATTCAAACTGACTAAAATCTCTGGTGCTTACTGGCGCGGTGATGCGAAAAACGAACAGCTACAACGTATTTATGGTACAGCTTGGGCTGACAAGAAACAGCTGGCTGCATACATCAAACGTATTGAAGAAGCGGAAAAACGCGATCACCGTAAAATTGGTAAAGCCTTAGATCTGTTCCATATGCAGGAAGAAGCACCAGGTATGGTGTTCTGGCATCCGAACGGCTGGACCATTTACCAAGTGCTTGAACAATACATGCGTAAAGTTCAGCAAGAAAATGGTTACCTTGAAATCCGTACACCACAAGTGGTGGATTTCACGCTTTGGGAAAAATCAGGTCACGCAGCGAACTATGCTGAAAACATGTTTACGACTCATTCAGAGAACCGTAACTATGCTGTGAAACCGATGAACTGTCCTTGTCATGTGCAAGTGTTCAACCAGGGCTTAAAATCATATCGTGATCTTCCAATCCGTTTAGCGGAGTTTGGTTCATGTCACCGTAAGAAGCCATCAGGTTCTTTACACGGCATCATGCGTGTACGTGGTTTTACCCAAGATGATGCGCATATTTTCTGTACCAAAGAACAAATCGGTACTGAAGTTGCAGACTTTATCAAATTGACACTAGACGTATACAAAGATTTTGGCTTCGAAGAAGTACAAATGAAGTTATCGACTCGTCCTGAAAAACGTGTGGGTGATGATGCACTTTGGGATATGGCAGAAAAATCTTTGGCAGATGCTTTAGATGCTGCTGGCCTGGATTGGGATTTACAACCAGGTGAAGGCGCATTCTACGGTCCGAAGATCGAATTCTCATTGAAAGACTGCTTAGGCCGAATCTGGCAGTGTGGTACCATTCAATGTGACTTCAACCTTCCAGAACGTCTGGATGCCTCTTATGTCACTGAAGATAACGATCGTGATCAGCCTGTAATGTTGCATCGTGCAATTCTTGGCAGTTTCGAACGTTTTATTGGTATACTGATTGAACACTACGCAGGCTTCATGCCACCTTGGTTATCACCAGTGCAAGCGTGTGTGATGAATATTACCGATTCCCAAGCTGAAGCTTGTGAGTCAGTCGTCGCGAAACTGAAAGAAAACGGAATTCGAGCAATTTCTGACTTGAGAAATGAGAAAATCGGCTTTAAGATTCGTGAACGTACATTAGAGCGTATTCCTTACTTGCTGGTACTTGGGGACCGTGAAGTAGAGGAAGGTACAGTAAACGTGCGTACCCGCTCAGGAAAAAATTTGGGTACTATGTCAATCGATGCTTTCGTTGACTTGGTAAAAGCAGCCGTTGCCGAACGCGGCCGGTACATTGTGGAGTAACAGCGATTAAACAGCCTGACCGTAATCAACAGGGCGGTAACAAATCAAACCGTCCTGCTTTGAATGATGAAATTCGTGCGAAAGAAGTCCGTCTTGTAGACGAAAATGGCGAGCAAAAAGGCATTGTAAGCTTAAATGATGCTTTACGTGCAGCTGAAGCTGTCGATCTTGACCTGGTTGAGATTGTGGCAAATGCTGAACCACCAGTATGCAAAATCATGGACTTCAACAAGCATTTGTTTGATCTTAAGCAAAAGCAGAAAGAAGCGAAGAAAAAACAGCATCAAGTACAGGTGAAAGAAATCAAGCTCCGCCCTGCGACTGATGTTGGTGATTACAACGTAAAATTACGTGCCATTATCAAGTTCCTTGAAGAAGGCAACAAGGTAAAAATCACTCTACGCTTCCGTGGCCGTGAAATGGCTCACCAGCAGCTTGGTCTTGCTCAATTGCAAAAAGTTGAAGCAGATGTGGCTGAATTCGGTGTAGTTGAACAAGCACCAAAAATGGAAGGTCGTCAGATGGGTATGTTACTTGGTCCTAAAAAGAAAAAGTAAGCCTCTATTGATGAAGAAAGCCCTGCAAACGCAGGGCTTTTTTATGGCTATAATGTGTTGAACCGGTTTTTTACAGCATTCAAAAGAACCGTTATTGACTCTGTTTCTTGAGGACTTGTTTCGCTATTTTCCTGTTGAGGTGAAGTCAGTTGCTCCCTGGTTTTGCCTCCAATTGGAATCTGGCGTGGCATGGCCTCCTCGGGAACGCTACGTTGTAAATCTATTTTCAATAAGCCATTTTCATAATCGGCTTGTTGGACCTCTATATGCTCATCCAGACGTAGCGACAGTTTAAATGAACGGCTGGAAATACCTTTATGCAGAAATTCAACCGTGGTATCTGAAGACTGGTCAACTGCTTTACCAGTAATGGTCAATAACTGGTTTTCGAGATTAATCTCCAGTTGATCCTGTTTGAATCCGGCAGTGGCGACAACAATACGGTAATTATTATCGCCTGTTTTTTCAATGTTATAGTGTGGATAGTTGGGAGTATCACTTTGCATTGCATAATCGAACAGGTCATTGAAACGATCAAAGCCAATGCTTCGGCGGAATAGGGGACTAAGGCTGAAACTGCTCATTGATAGAACCTCCTGAGTATCACGAAGTTTTNNTATAAACAAGAAAAAATGCTGTTTGCTATTGCATTCACAGTATTTCAAGCAATCTCTGAAAAGATCATTGCCTTATTTTTATATAAGATTGTTTTGAGTATTTTCAATCATGCTCATAAAAATGTTTTAAAGTATTTAAAACATCAAGAATAATGAATGAAAATGAGTATTTTGAGAAATGTTTGGGTTTTAAGCTTAAACTGGAGTTAAGATTTATTCACAAAAAACATGCTATAAGTAAGTACACAGTTCAATAATGTGATGCAAAACGAAAAAGGCAAAAGGTAGGAAACATGATTGATCTCTATTATTGGGGAACGCCCAATGGTCACAAAATTACAATAGCATTAGAAGAAATGGGCTTGGAATATCAAATTTTCCCCATCAATATTTTGGAAAATGATCAGTTTCAACCTGACTTTTTACGTATTTCTCCCAACAATAAAATTCCAGCGATTGTCGATCAGAATGGGCCGCGTGGTGAAGCCATTTCAGTGTTTGAGTCTGGTGCAATTTTACAGTATCTGGGACGCAAGACTGGACTGTATTATCCCACTGATGAACAGCAGCGTGTTGAAGTCGAACAATGGCTGATGTGGCAAATGGGTGGACTGGGACCGATGCTGGGGCAGAATCATCATTTTGGCCGTTTTGCACCCGAAAAGATTCCCTATGCCATAGAGCGTTATGTCAATGAAAGTAAACGTTTGTATGGTGTGCTAAATAAGCAGCTGATGGGTCAAAAGTATGTGGCCGGTGAATACTCGATTGCCGATATGGCAATTTTACCTTGGATTTTACGTTACGAATGGCAGCAAATTCAGCTTGAAGATTATCCCTACGTAAAAGAATATATTGAGCGTTTGACCGCCCGTCCGGCTGTGCAGAAAGCATTGTCAATCCAAGTGTAATCAATTGCGCCAACATTTAGTTATGCTAAGATGCAGCTAATAATGCATAAGAACCACCTTCGCGGTGGTTTTTTTATTGGATGGCTGGTATGAAAAATTTCTTTTTAACTTCAACGCGTATTCTGGAACACAATGCAAAAGTTTATTGGAGCATTATTTTTGGTATTGCGGCATGTTTAATCCTGTTTGTTGCAGAAGCCGTACATATCCAGAATTTTATGGCAACTTTAAATACGCAGGACCAAAATGCCTTATATGCAGCCATTCAGCCTTTGACGCAACGTTATAGCTATAGCCGTTATCTGGTGCTGGTTCTGGCTGTGTTATGGTTGGTTTATGAATATATCTCGACCAAGAAAAAACTCGGGCTTTAAACCGGTAGCAGCCTGATGCCGGCTTACCTGTTACTGTTTATTGCTGCCTTTGGTGCAGCAACTTTATTGCCCTTGCAGTCCGAAGCGGTTTTATTGGCTTTTTTGGCAGAGGGCAGTCATTCAGTTCTTGGGCTATTATTTGTTGCAAGTTTGGGAAATATTTTGGGATCTTGCGTGAACTGGTGGCTCGGTTTTAAGATCGAACACTACAAAGACAAAAAATGGTTTCCCGTGTCAGAGCAGCAAATGTTAAAAGCACAGACGGTTTATAAAAAGTATGGTTACTGGCCGTTGTTATTCAGCTGGGTGCCCATGATTGGTGATCCGATTACCCTGATTGCCGGTTTGCTGAAAGAAAATTTTGCCCGATTTTTATTGCTGGTTTCGATGGCGAAAATAGGGCGCTATTTATTTATCTATCTGGCTTTTAGTCTGTTTTAAAAAACGAGATGTTTTGGCCAATATTGCTTGATAGTTTTACTAAAGATTTTGATTTTATGAAAATAGTTAATTTCACAAAAATCATCTCATTTAAGTTATACGCTTTCACTGCCGCAATTTTTCAATAAAATCGAAAGAGATATGTATAGGCGAGATCTTACTTTTGAAAGGCCAAAATGAGAACCTTAAAATATATTTTGAAGTTCGCAAGAAAAGCCTGCGTTACCCATACACAACTTCCTTGTTGTGATGGGTAACGTGTGGCATCCCTGCCACACTCGTGTATCTAAAGCTTGCTTAAATTAAACTATGGAGTAGTAGTGATGCTTTAGTGTCTCTTTCTATTTTGTCTATTCACAGTGAGTTAAGTCGAACTTAATCTCATCCTTAAAGCTGGATTTTTTATACATCCATAACGTGCTGGCAGTACGTTTTACATTAATTTGGCTATTGGATACCGCTTGCACGATTTTTTGGTCTAAAGCATAAATGCCCGAACCCTGAGTGACTTTGACCTTTTTCACATCACCGTGTTTATTCACCTTAAAGTTAAATTTTACCGCGCGATTGTGTCCATTCAGCAAGTCAGAATCGATGTCTAGCTGAGGCTGGGTACGGTAGGTAAAAGGTGTTTTCCTGTTCTGCTGTTGAGCCTGCCAATTTTTCGATTCAAAGGGATAAGGACAAATTTCTGCATCATCCTGGCTTAATTTTAAGTTAAAGGTTTGATAGCCAATGAGAGGTGTTGCCGTGTCATTTTCGATATGCGGTTTGACATGTGCTTCACGCACCGCTTGAACCAACAGATTGTCCAGATGGGTTAAACCGGTACTTTCCTGTACGCTGGCATTGCTGATATTGCCGGTTTCATCGGCATAAATGCGGATAATGGCACTGCGGTTCTGCTCTTTTAAATCTTCATTTTTATAGTTAGGGCTCGGAAATTTGGTCCACTGAATGCGGGTGGTCAAATGCGCGGGAAGAGCTGCGCTTTTCTGAACGGCAAGCTGTTTTGTGGCTTTAGATTGAGCACTGTAAACAGTACTGAAAGGTAAGCACATGAGTAGAGAAAAACACAGTATTTGCTTCATAAATATTTATTTCTTGTCAAACCAGATGTTGCAGCGGTAGCGGAGTGTGGTGAGTGCGCAGTATTTCCTGAATTGGAAATACTGGCAAGTCTAAAAATACAATTAATGTTCCTGATCATGCACTTTGGTAATATCGACACCAAATAAGTCATGGGTTTTTGCCCAGCTCATTGCCACCACAATCATGGTCATGCAGCCCCCAAATACCGTTGCCATAATGGTGCCCATATATTTAGCGGCCAGACCGGATTCAAAAGCGCCCAGTTCATTGCTGGATGAAACAAACATGCCATTCACCGCAGCGACACGGCCACGCATATTTTCTGGCGGGTAAATTTGCAGGATGGTTTGTCGGATGACTACTGAAATGCTGTCACAGGCACCGGTCATGGCAAGCGCAAACAACGATAGCCACATGTTGTTCGAGAAGGCAAACAGCAGGGTAAACAGGCCAAAACCGGCAACCGCGAGCAACATGTTGCGCCACGCATTTTGGGTCGGTGGAAATCGGGTTAAGGCAATCATGGTAATCAGTGCGCCAATAGAAGGTGCTGCACGCAAGTAACCCAACCCTTCAGGACCGACTTTTAAAATATCCTCGGCGAAGATTGGCAGTAAGGCAATGACCCCGCCAAACAATACCGAAACCAGATCCAGTGAAATGGCCCACAGTACGATTTTGGTTTTCCAGATAAAGCGGAAACCATCACCTAAGCTTTCTAANNTAGCGTTTTTGCAGCAGGTTAATCAGGATAAAACAGATGGCCAATAGTACTGCTACGGACAGTAAGCTGGTTTCACGGCCTAAAAAAGCCAGCATGAAACCGCCGAGCATAGGACCAATAATCACGCCACTTTGCCAGCCGATGGTGGTCCAAGTGGCACCATTGGCATAGAGTTCGCGTGGAATCAGGAAAGGTTTTAGTGATGTGGCGGAGGGATTATAAAAACCGCGAATTGTACCCAAACCAAAAATAACCGCGTATATGCCCCAGGACAGTGTAGTAACGTCGATCTGTCCTAAGCCATAGGCATGAAACAGCCACCATAAAACCACAGGCAAGGGCACGGCAAAAAACAGGCACACTTTCATGATGGTCTGTTTATTAAAGCGGTCGGCAAAATAACCGCCCCACAAGGACAGGGCAATAAAGGGAATAGCNNCCCATAAGGACAAGGCAATAAAAGGAATAGCTTCGGCCAGACCAATCAAGCCCAGTGTTAAAGGATCTTTGGTAATCTGATACAGCGAATACGCGACAATAATTTCTTGAATTAAAATGGCGAGCGTCAGGCAGAACTGGTTCATCGTCACAATAGAAAAGTCACGGTAACGCAGGGCGGCAAAAGCATCCTGTGCAGGGTTCATAGCAGTCCAGTATTCTTATGAAGTGATAATTATAATGCTGAATAGTGGATTTATTAATAAAAACATCCCGCTTTGGATCGTGAAAAATAAGTCTAAGCGAAGTCGATGATCGGTGCGCTATTTTCAGTATATGTGCTTTTGTTTTAAGCAAAGATGCTTTAGAATGTTCGCTCCCTTACCTGCAGGTCGTTTTTGCAATGGTGCAGACGTGCCGAACAGGTGTTTAAAGAGGTTGTTATGGCTAAGTTAAAAACTCGCCGTGGTGCAGCTAAACGTTTTAAAGCGACTGCTAACGGTTTCAAGCGTAAACAAGCGTTCAAACGCCACATTTTGACCAAAAAATCTGCTAAGCGTATCCGTCAATTACGCGGCTGTGTAATGGTTCACGTAAGTGACGTTGCTTCAGTTCGCCGTATGTGCCCATACATCTAAGGAGATTTATAAATGGCTCGTGTAAAACGTGGTGTACAGGCTCATCGCCGTCATAAAAAAATTCTTGCTCGTGCTAAAGGTTACTATGGCGCTCGNNCGTATCAACGCTGGTGCTCGTCAAAATGGTTTGTCGTACAGCCGTATGATCGATGGCTTGAAAAAAGCTCAAGTGATCATCGACCGTCGCGTACTTGCTGACATCGCTATGCATGACGCAGTTGCATTTGCTGCTTTAGCT
>DKLL01000256.1 GCA_002455755.1 Acinetobacter sp. UBA6641 | reverse complement strand
AAATCAGAACCTAAAACACATAATGAGGAATACACCACTGTTCGGGTAGTCGATGTCGCAATTCCTTCTGACGTTGGCACACAGGCATAGCCCTGATAGACCGCAATCCAGGTACAAAGCAATGCAAAAACCAGGCTTTTAATAATGGTTCCGTTGAAAATATCTTTATAGAACTGTACGCTATTTTGCATGCCACTCCAGAAAGAACCTTCATCCACCCCTAAAAAATCAACGCCGACCATTTTACCGCCCATGATGCCAATGGCACCAAAAATAATCGATAACATTGGCAGACTGACAATTCCGGCCCATAAACGCGGTGAAACAATCCGTTTTAGTGGATCGACCCCAATCATTTCCATACTGGCCAGCTGTTCTGTGGCTTTCATCAGGCCAATTTCAGCCGTTAAAGCCGAACCGGCCCGTCCTGCAAACAGTAATGCCGCCACCACAGGAGCCAGCTCTCTTAATAATGTTAGAGATACCATCGTGCCAAGCATGGCTTCAGAGCCAATATTGACCAAAATGGAATAGCCCTGCAAGCCCAGCACCAAACCAATAAATAAACCCGATACGGCAATAATCAGTAAAGACATTACGCCTACCCGGTACATTTGGTAAATAAACAGTTTGACCCCGAGCCAGGTCGGCATGGAAAACAGGATTTGCAGCAACATCTGGGTTGCCACGCCAATCCCCTGAACACGTTCAATGACGCGTCTACCTAATGAGGCAATAGCATTCATGAACGTACCTCATCACTTAAATAAGCCTTATGGCTAAACTGATAATCGACAGGACCTTCGGCAGCACCGGTTAAGAATTGACGGACAAATGCCGATTCATGCTGCTTTAATTCAGCCGGCGTCCCCTCACCCTGAATCACGCCTTCAGCAATAATATAGATGTAGTCGGCAATCGATAATGTTTCTGCAACATCATGCGAGACGATAATCGTGGTTAAATCCAGAGCTTCACGCAAGGTACGAATTAAACGCGTAAGTACGCCTTTTACAATCGGGTCCTGGCCGGCAAAAGGCTCATCATACATGATCAGTTCAGGATCGAGCGCAATCGCACGTGCCAGTGCCACACGACGGTTCATCCCGCCTGAGAGTTCTGCAGGCATGAGTTTTTCAGTACCGCGCAAGCCTACCGATTCCAGTTTGAGTGCCACCAGCTCTGTAATAAGATGTTCAGGAAGCTGGGTATGTGCACGTAACGGAAAAGCCACATTTTCATAGACGCTCATATCGGTAAATAAGGCTCCACTTTGAAAAAGCATGCCCATGCGCGCGCGTGCGGTAAATAATTCCTGACGCGACATCTGTGCAATACTTTTGCCGTCCAATAGAATTTCACCATGCTCTGGTGTCAATTGACCACCAATCAAACGGAGCAAAGTCGTTTTCCCTGTACCTGAAGGTCCCATGATCGCGGTAATCTGACCACGCCGAATCTTTAAACTGACATTATCGAAAATGACACGTTTCCCTCGTTTAAAGCTCAAATCATTGACTTCAATCCAAGATTGAGCTTGTTGAGACATTTGATTATTCATAGCTGAGGGTTTTCCTGCATTTTTTCAGCATGCATACTATAAAGGATTCGGGTTTAAAATGTTACCTTTAGATAAAAAGCAACCGATTTACCATAATTTTTAATTATTTTAATTGTCGTCAGTTATTTGAACCAGCAGATACCGGGTTACAGAAAAGAATTATAGATATAGTATGCGATGTTACTGAGTAATAAAATTAAACCAATATAAGGCATAATCACCTCTTGATTAAAATTCCAAACATAATGATGAGACTCATTATTCATACTTAACAGAATTAAAATAAAATATGACCTAGTATACATTTTTATTCGACAAGGTCAAAGATTAATCCCATAAAAAAACCGGTGTTTCCACCGGTTTTTTACTATCCAAATCTAACGTTATTAGTCGTTAAATTTGCGACGTGGGCGATCTTCACCAAAACTGCGTTTAGGACGATCTTCACCGAAAGAACGCTTCGGACGATCATCACCAAAGCTACGTTGTGGGCGATCACCAAAGCTACGTTGTGGACGGTCACCATTGAATTCGCGACGTGGACGATCAGCACCTTCACGAGCCGGCTTATAGTCAACGCGGTTACCACGGTTGTCATCGTTAGAACGAGGACGGTCGCCAAAACCACCTTCACGACGTGGAGCTGGACGATCACCAAAGTCACGCTTCGGACGGTCATCAAAAGAACGTTGTGGACGGTCGCCATTAAATTCACGACGTGGACGGTCTTCACCGCCAAAGCTACGTTGTGGACGATCACCGAAACCGCCTTCACGACGTTGTGGACGATCACCGAAATCACGACGTGGACGATCTTCACCACCGAACGCAGGACGTTCACCACGTGGTTTGTCATCATAGCTACGACGTGGACGATCATCACCGCCTTCACGACGTTTAAAGTTGCTTTCGCCTTCAAAACGACGACCGCCACCGAAACCACCACGACCACCACGACCACCGTCACGGCCGCGACCGCGACCAGCGCCATCACGGCTACCGCGTGCAGGAGGTGGAGATGGCTCAAGACCTTCAATTTCAGAAACGTTTAGACGCGCTTCCAGGAAATCTTCTAATGCACGGATCTTGCCGCGTTCACGGTAAGTTGCAAGGGTAATTGCCTTACCTGTACGACCGGCACGACCAGTACGACCAATACGGTGTACATAATCTTCGTTCTTCATTGGAAGACCAAAGTTGATTACGTGAGAAATTGTTGGTACGTCAAGACCACGAGCAGCAACATCAGTTGCAACTAGAATCTTGGCACGACCTTCACGGATGCTACGTAAACGACGGTTACGAACAGTTTGTGGCATCGCACCGTGAAGCGCTACAACTGATAGACCTGCTTCAGCAAGCTCTTCAGCCAACATATCTGTGTCTTCTTGAGTTGATGCAAATACGACTGCTTGATCAACGTCTTCTTCGTTTNNAAAGCCATCAGTCCAGTGCAGAGTCTGAGTGATGTCAGTGTTGGTAGAATGACCAGTTTCGATCGAAATACGCATTGGATCATTCATCATGCGTTCAGCAAGCGTGATGATACGTGGTGCAAATGTCGCAGAGAACATCAGTGTTTGCTTGCGGTTTGCAGCCAAGTCGCCAATTGCTTCCAGATCTTCAGAGAAACCCAGGTCAAGCATACGGTCAGCTTCATCGACAATTAACGAATCAACTTTATCCAGTTTGATTTGACGACGGTTCACAAGATCAAGTAAACGGCCTGGAGTCGCAACAACAACTTGTGCGCCTTTCAACTGCTGGATTTGTTTACCAAAAGGCATACCACCCATAATCGCAGCAACACGTACACCTTTCATATGACGAACAAATGCAATCGCATCCTGACATACTTGCTGTGCTAGCTCACGAGTAGGAGAAATCACTAAAATAGAAGGTTGAGTCACTGCTTTCATACGTTCTTTAAACGGTACGAAAGTGTCTTGATTTGCAAGTGCATTCAATGTTGGAAGCAGGAATGCAGCAGTTTTACCAGAACCCGTTTGGCTTGATACTAAAAGGTCTTTGCCTTCAAGTGCAGCTGGAATCGCTTGTTCTTGTACAGGAGTTGGCGTAGTAAAACCTAAACCTTCAAGAGCCTGTGTTAATGACTCATCGAGGGAAAAATCAGCAAAAGTTTTGCTCATAGAGAGTATTCACCCTGAAATGGGTGCTCCATTTAATAAATTACAATATGGACATCGGCAAAAAGCGGCACAGCAATTAGAGCTGAAAAATATAAGAATTCAGCAGCGATCCGAATAACGACGATGTGGATATAACGCACGCATGATTACGGCCGCAAACCTGAAGGAATCGCTTAAGCGATTGGGGCGCGAAGGATATGTCCTCTCTATGGACAGGACGCGCATACAATGATTAGAAGATAATGTTCAGGTAAAGAACGGAAATTTAAGTGCGTGGCGGCATAATAACAGAATCATTTTAAAAAGTAATCATTTTTTTCGATCAAATTGCGCATATATACGGTTTTTTTCAGTAACAGCCTATTTTACAACTCAATTTTGTTTAATTTTCAAACAATCCAGGTTGTAACTTTTTTCTACTGGATAAAAATACACTCCAACCTTGATTCATGGGTATTTTCAGTAGATCACGAATTTAATTCAAGAATAAGAAAAGCCCTCGCAAGGAGAGCTGTTCTTTGTCATATCGCTCGATTTAATCGATCTTACTTGGCTGCTTCACCCCAAGCTGGAACAACAGCCTGCATTAAAGGTTTCAGCATTTTCATAGAGCAAGCAAGTACTTGACCATTTTCCATAGAATCGGCACCGGCACGTGCATCCACTACAGTACCACCCGCTTCTTTTACAATAAGCTCACCAGCTGCAATATCCCAAGGCTTCAAACCAAGTTCAAAATAACCATCCAGACGACCGGCAGCCACATAAGCCAAGTCTAGCGCAGCAGAACCCGCACGACGGTATTGCGCGCCAGCTTCAGTCACGTTCAATAATGAATCGAAATGGTTTTTTGCATAGGAAATCACTTCACCGTTACGTTTGGCACGGTAAGCATGACCTACGGCAAGGAAAGTATTTTGCAGGCTGTCTTTGACATTTACGCGAATACGGCGTTGGTTCAACATTGCACCGCGACCACGACTTGCAGAGAATAACTCATCTTTTACAGGGTCATAAATAACACCGTGTTGAGTCACACCTTTATGTTGGACAGCAATAGAAATACAGAAATGCGGGAAGCCGTTAATGAAGTTTAATGTCCCATCCAGCGGATCGATCACCCAACACCAGTCAGCATCGTGACCTTTACCTTCTTGCAGACCAAACTCTTCACCAAGGAAGCTGTGGTTTTTATAGCTTTTACGTAGAGTATCGATAGTCAACTGTTCCAAATAACGGTCTACACGCGTTACCGGACCATCAATCCCTTTTTCTTCGACTTGTAGATCGAGTTTATGACGATTTTGATGCGCTTTTAAAAGCTCTTGACCAACTAATTGAGCCGCACGCGCAGCCATCACCACCATAGGTTCCATTGAACACCCACTACAAATTTGAAGATATTGATAAAGAATAATGCATAAAAGCCCTCACATTTTAACAAATACGAGGGCTTTTAGGGAAAAAATGTTTCTAAAATTTTTTAAGATTGATCAGGACACCGACTGCACAAGCTTTGACCAGGCCAATTCAACTGATTTTTCAATTCCTTTGGCATCCAGCCCGGCCTGTTGCAACATTTGTGCATGTGAAGCCTGATGCATGAAGATGTCTGCCAGCCCCAAATTCAAGATCGGTTTGACAATTTGTGCCTGCGCTAAATATTCGTTTACCGCACTGCCTGCCCCTGCCATTACCGCATGTTCTTCGACAGTGACAAACAGACTGGTTGTCGCAGCCAGCTGTTCTATGATCTGCCCATCCAGCGGCTTGACAAAGCGCATGTTGACGACACGCACTCCCACCTCATGGCTAGCAGCGAGTGTTTGTGCTGCTTCTACCGCGACACTGACACGGCTACCGAATGCCAGAATGCTGATCTGCTCTTCTTGAAATTCATTAAAACTGGCCACAATTTCTGCTTTACCAATCTCCAAAGCCGTCATTTGTTGCTGAATTTCAACCCCTACACCATTGCCACGCGGGTAACGTACCGCCGCTGGACCATTGTATAAATAAGCGGTATGCAGCATCTGACGACATTCATTTTCATCTTTAGGCGCCATAATGACCATATTAGGTACAGTACGCATAAAGGCATAGTCATAAGCACCGGCATGGGTTGGGCCATCTTCACCCACCAGCCCGGCACGGTCGATGCCAAAAGTGACATCCAGATTTTGCAAGGCCACATCATGAATCAGCTGATCATAACCGCGTTGCAGAAAAGTCGAATAAATCGCTACCACCGGTTTTAAGCCCTCACAGGCCATCCCTGCCGCCAAGGTCACGGCATGCTGTTCGGCAATCGCCACATCAAAAAAGCGTTCCGGGAACTGTTTGGCAAACTGCACCATGCCCGAACCTTCACACATAGCCGGCGTAATCGCCAGCAAACGCTGATCTTGGGTAGCTTCATCACAGAGCCATTGTCCAAACACATCGGAATATTTCGGTGCTGCATTGCTTGAAGATACAGTATTTAATTTACTGATGGCATGGTATTTAATCTGATCGGCTTCCGCAGGCGCAAATCCTTTACCCTTTTTGGTATAGACATGAATTAAACGCGGACCTTTACGTTTTTTTAGGGCATTAAATACCTGTACCAATTGATTGACATCATGGCCGTCAAATGGGCCAAAATAGTCAAAACCAATGGCTTTAAACAGATTATCTGCAGCTTCAGTGGCAGCACAGTGCAAACGAGAATTGTAAGTCCATTCCGGATGCGGCTGGATATATGCATCACCCTCATCAGTAACATTCACCGATTCGCCACGTTCCCAAATGGCCGCCAGATGTTTGGCAAAACCACCGGTACTGCAGGAAATGGACATGTCATTGTCATTCAGTACCACAATTAAATCCGCATCATGGGCAACAGCATCATTCATGGCTTCAAAGGCCATACCGGCTGTCATGGCACCATCACCAATAATGGATACCACTTCACACGGGTCTTTCTGGTAACGGCGTGCCAGTGACATGCCTAAACCCGCAGAAATTGCCGTAGAAGAANNGAGTGCCCCACCCCAAAGGTATCGAATATTGATTCTTCACGCGCAGGAAAGGCAGCCAGACCGTCTTTGGCACGAATGGTGGTCAACTGTTCACGGCGACCAGTCAAGGCTTTATGCGGATAGGCCTGATGACCCACATCCCAAATTAAACGATCATGCGGGGTATTGAAACAGTAGTGCAACGCCACCGTCAGTTCGATCACACCCAGATTGGCACCAAAGTGCCCACCGCTTTGTCCTGCTGCATACAAAATGTACTGACGTAACTCATCCGCCACTTGTTCCAGTTGGCTACGCTCGAGCAATCGTAATTGTTGAGGATGATCAATCGCATCCAGCAACGGAGTTACAGGGCGGTGAGTCGGTATTTCTGTATACAACATAAATGGCGAAGCCTTCTAAAGCCTGGCAAAACCTAAGCTAGGTCAATGGGTTTATTCGAGCATAATGATCGAATTGTATCACCTTTAAATCAGCCACATTTCTAGCGATGCAGTTTAGAGGCAAATCTCTACACTGGGTGTTTGTTCATGAGCGAGATTATCCTGAATAATCTTACTATTTATCAACCATTATCGTTCGCTTTATACAAAAAAGAAAATCTTCTGCATAAATTCCTCTTTACAATTCAACTAATGTCCAAGCATTCAGCTATACTTTAGCTAATTAATGAACTATTTAACGAGTTAAGCAGTGCCTATAGAGTTTGTCGCGACTTCAAGATTACCAACCGCTTTTGGTGAATTTAAAATCACGGTATTTCAAGATCCTAACACAGGTGAAGAACATGTAGCTCTTTCTAAAGGCTTAGACACTCCCCCGACTGAACCGGTATTGGTGCGGATTCATTCTGAATGTTTGACCGGTGATGCCTTTGCTTCACTGAAATGCGATTGCGGTCCACAGCTTCAAGCCACACAAAAACTAATCAATGAAGTCGGTCAAGGCGTGATTCTGTATTTACGTCAGGAAGGCCGCGGCATTGGGCTGACCAACAAGATTCGTGCCTATGCCCTGCAAGATCAGGGNNATGTGTACCATCATGCTCGACCATTTGCAGGTCAAACAGGTGAAACTGATTACCAATAATCCTTCCAAGATTCAGGCATTACAAGAGCTGGGTATTGATGTCGTCGACCGTGTACCGTTAACTGTCGGTTTAAATCCTTTTAATGCCCAGTATTTAAAAACCAAGCATGAACGCATGGCGCATATGTATAAGAAAGGCGACTTTTAATCGCCTTTCTTATACATCTCCCTAACTTTGATACACATCCACCCCAACCCTCCTTTGCCAAAGGAGGGAGTAGTCTTCTTTAAAAGGGAGGTTTGTAGGGATTCAAATCGTCATCGAAAAAATACGATTCTCCGGAACACGGCGTTTTAGCCGCAAATCAAAGGCCATACAGATATTACGTACAAAAGGCTTGCCCTGTTCGGTCACGGTAATGCCCTGCTCATCCATCTGTAATAACTGATCCTGCTGCATTTCTGCAAGTTGCTGCAAAACCTCGGGTAATTCAGGAAACTGCATTTCTTTCGATGCCCATGATGTCTTAAAAGTACACATCAAGTTCAAGATATGTTTGCGGATAATCAGGTCTTCTGCATTCAGCAGATGTCCTTTGACCACTGGAATTTCACCCAGCTCCAGACGTGCGTAATAATCTTCCAGATTCTTTTCGTTTTGCGCAAAGCTGTACCAGCTGTCGCTAATCGAAGAAATTCCCAGGCCAATCATCACTTGGGTTTTGGATGCGGTATAACCCATAAAGTTGCGATGTAACGTACCCTGCTTAAAGGACTGGTACATGCCGTCTTTTTCTAAAGCAAAATGATCCATGCCAATTTCATGATAGCCATGTGCCAATAGTTGTTTTTTGCCTTCTTCATAGCACTGGCGTTTCAATTCATCTTTCGGTACATCGGCATCTTTAAAGCCACGCTGTCCATTACCTTTAATCCACGGCACATGCGCATAGCTATAAAATGCCAAACGGTCTGGCATTAAACTCTTGGTTTGATCAATGGTATTCAGCACATCGTGCAGATTTTGAAATGGCAATCCAAAAACCAGATCATGGGAAATGGAGCTATAACCTATTTCACGCGCCCACTCAGTCACGCGCTGTACATGTTCAAACGGTTGAATCCGGTGGATGGCTTTTTGTACATTTTCATTGTAGTCCTGCACCCCATAGCTGACCCGACGAAACCTCAGATCATACAAGGCTTGCAAATGTTCACGGGTGGTATTGTTCGGGTGACCTTCAAAACTGAATTCATGCTCGGTAGCTACCTCTGCCTTTGCCAGAATGCCCCGAATTAGCTGTTGCAAATGCTCAACCGAAAAGAAGGTCGGTGTACCGCCACCCAAATGAATTTCTTTAATGTTCGGCGCTGTTGCCAGTAGCTGGCAATACAAGTCCCATTCCTTGAGCACCGCCTGAATATAAGGCTGTTCCATCTCATGCTTTTTGGTCACTTTTTTATGACAGCCGCAGAAAGTACACAGGCTTTCACAGAAAGGCAGATGGATATACAGACTGATGCCTTCACTTGAGTTGGATTCATCAAAGGAACGCTTTAAGGTCTGCTTCCACAGATCAGGTGAAAATGGCTCGGCTTCCCAGTACGGCACCGTTGGATAACTGGTATAACGAGGTCCGGGTACATTATATTTCTGAATTAAAGAACGCGTCATCTTTGCTATCCACTCTCTACTGCAACAGCCGGTTATACCTATAACCGAACCTATATTTTGCATACATATTCAACTCATTTTGCTGGGCTTGTTCATAGAATTCAACCTAGCGATCTAGTCGGAATTCAGCACTTAAATCAGAAGTTAATCCATGATAAGTAGAAATGTCTTTCTACCTTTTAAAGACCTGATAGTGCCATAGTATTAGGCGACATGGATGTCGCCTTTAGACCAGGATGTACCTTTTGTCTAACAACGGAGTCTAATTACCTTACGGGGCAATGCTCCTCATCCGTCAAAGTAACACATGCCTACACAGATAAATTTGAACATCATGCAGAATTCAGAGGCTGCGCTTTCAATCTGAACCCTTTCAAAGGGTATTGAGCTTCAAAAGTCCTTACTCTTTTATACAATTTATGCTTTGATGTATCTCAGTTTTCTTTTCCGCTATGAGGGCTTTGATGCAGCATCCTACATCTGCCGATATTCAACGCGTTCGCGAATTCCTCCTTGATCTGCAAAGTCGTATTTGCTCGGCACTTGAACAACAAGAACAATACGGTGGTGGCACAGCTCGATTTGAAATTGATGACTGGCAGCGTCCCGAAGGCGGTGGCGGCCGTTCACGGGTCTTGCAAAACGGTAGCGTCATTGAAAAAGGCGGGGTGATGTTCTCTCACATCAACATTGCTAAACTCCCGGCTTCAGCCACAGAACGCCATCCGCAAATTGCCGGTGCCAAAGCTCAGGCCATGGGCGTGTCTTTAGTGATTCATCCCAAAAACCCCAATGTGCCGACTTCACATGCCAACGTACGCCTTTTTGTAGCCGAAAAAGAAGGCCAGGATCCAATCTGGTGGTTTGGTGGCGGTTTCGATTTAACGCCATTTTATCCCAACGATGAAGATGTTCTGGCGTGGCATCAAAAGGCTCATGATTTATGTGCACCATTTGGGGATACGGTATATGCAGAACACAAAAAATGGTGTGATGACTATTTCTATTTAAAGCATCGCGACGAACAGCGCGGTATTGGCGGCTTATTCTTTGATGATCTGAATCAGTGGGATTTTGAAACCTGCTTTAAGTATATGCAAGCGGTGGGTAATGGCTACTTAGAGGCTATTTTACCTATTTTCAAACATAACCAAAATAAAGCCTATACCGAAGCCCAGCGCGACTTCCAGCTGTATCGCCGTGGCCGTTATGTGGAATATAATCTGGTCTATGACCGTGGCACGCTGTTTGGTCTGCAAACCGGCGGCAGGATTGAGTCGATTTTAGTCAGTATGCCGCCCCTTGCAGCGTGGTCGTATCGTCCTGATTGGGATGAAAATTCGCCCGAAAAACGTTTAACCGACTATTATTTAAAACCGCACGACTGGCTGAGGGAACCTAAAGCATAATTGAAAACACAACTCAAAATTTAGAATCCCTTACTCTGACCGGAAAAGGGATTTTTTAATTGTCTTGATGTGGTGATAAAAACCCCACTTCCAGTCCTTGCCTCTGTTCAATAAATTTTGGCGTGGTCCAGAAAAATAGTTTGCTATTCCAGTAATATGGATAAGCTTGACATATTTACTTACAGCACTGATCTCTTTAGGCACGATAAAATCGTTTAGACTGAACCATTCAATTCAAGATCACAATGTTAAAAGCATGCCCAAATAAAACAATTCATGCTTAAGAGAGATAACTATGTTCAATATGATTCTAAATCACAAAGTCATTCTATTTTGGTGTATTTTGACCATGATCGTTTGTTCAATCACCACTACTTTACTGTCTCACAATACTCTTGCAGATAGTTTGTCGATTACCTTTACCATATTTGCAGCTTTTGCCCTGTTGTTTACTGCAGCGATGTGGCTTGAAGATACTATTCACGAAATTTGTAATCCTTAATAGGATTTAAATTTACTGCTTCATGATGGTTAGTTTTAAACGCAATTAAATAAACATGATTTTCTCACCCTCCCTCTTCTTTTTAATCTTCCTCGTGTGACTGGCTTTAGCCTGAGGGAAAAATCACGTATATTGAATGCCATTTCCGCATATGGGCCTTGTGAAATGAGCAAACAATTTGCCGTGATTGGCAATCCAATCGAACAATCACGTTCTCCAGAACTGCATCATGCTTTTGCCGAAAAAACTGGCATTGACCTGACCTATAGCAAACGCCTGGCTCCGCTGGATGGCTTTGAAGCCAATATCCAGCAATTCTTTGCTCAAGGTGGTCTAGGCATGAACGTAACTGTGCCTTTTAAAGAGCAAGCTTTTGCAGCATGTGCGGTATTAACCGAGCGTGCCAAAATTGCCAGGGCAGTAAATACCCTCTGGATGCAAGATGGCAAACTTTATGGCGACAATACTGACGGGCAAGGACTGGTGGATGCCATCAAGGCTCTAGACTGGAAACTGGAAGATACTGAGCTGTTGATTATCGGTGCCGGCGGTGCTACCCGAGGCGTGATTTATCCTTTGGTACAGGCGGGCGTGAAAAAGATTGTGATTGCCAACCGCACTTTAGCCCGTGCAGAACAATTGGTGGCAGATTTAAAGCCAGCTGTGCCGCAAGCCACCCTGGAAGCAATTTCATTAAATGAGCTGTCCGGCAATTTTGACATCGTCATTAATGCAACTTCAGCAAGTTTAACTGGCGATACTCTTGTTTTACCTGAAACCCTACAGTTTAAACATGCTTATGAAATGGCTTATGGCAAACCATCAAGCTTTTTAGATCAAGCCAGGGTACGTGGTGTCCCGACCTCAGAAGGTTATGGCATGCTGGTTGGACAAGCGATTGAATCTTTTTCGATCTGGAACGGGGTCAAGCCTGAGCTGAAAGATTTTCTTTAAATGGTATTTAGGGTCTGTTGACAATTCGTCTATGTTTGCGACTAAGAATATTTTTTAGGGGATATGAGACGCGAACCAGGAAATTAGTCATTCTAGAAGAGCAGCTCACAACAACGTAGCATCAGAAATATCCTATTCCCTTGTGCTGCAAACAAAGCAGCACTGTGTTTTTTGCTCATGTGGCTAAAATTATCCCAGACTGCGTCATGAAATTTTAAAATGACCCCATTCTTTGCCTTTCATTTCTTGCGACGTATACATTTCATGCTCAATTTTAGCCTACAACCCAAGTCATTTATGCAATGTCAATAAACCCGATAAATAGTCGAAAAGAATTAAGTCCCTGCTTCTTTTCATTTTTTATCCACATACATGGCGTTCAATTGGATTTTATGACATATATCTAAATTTAGGCGGATTTCTTATTAAAAGAATAAAAAACCAGTTCCACTTACATAAAAACACACAATAAGCTGATCATTTAATTACATTTTTATATAAATAATAGAAAATAACAGGCGCAAAAAATCTTCCCAAACATTATAATTATTTAAGCTTAAAACTGAATCATTAGATCCTCAATTAGCCTTTCTGACATTTCTCTCAGGCTGCATCATCAATGTATTTTAATCAACAATGTGAATAATCAAATTATCGATTCTGATAATCCAATACTATTTCTAAATTAGGATTAACAATATGCCAACTTATAAAGCTCCTTTGCACGATATTCGTTTCTTGATGAACGAAGTGCTTGATTACCCGACACATTACAAAACACTTTCAAATGGTGAAGCAGCGGATGCTGACACTGTAGACATGATTCTTGAAGGTGCGGCAGATTTCTGTGAGAACGTCTTGTCTCCATTAAACCAATCCGGTGATGAAGAAGGCTGCCATTTCGAAAATGGTGAAGTAACAACACCAAAAGGTTTCAAAGAAGCATATGACCAATTCGTGCAGGGCGGCTGGCAAGGTCTGTCTTATCCGGAAGAGTTTGGTGGTCAAGGCTTGCCGATGTCGCTTAACCTGATCAAATCTGAAATGATGGGTACCGCGAACTGGTCATTCACCATGTATCCAGGTTTGAGCATGGGCTGTATGAATACCATCATGCAATTTGGTACTGAAGAGCAAAAAAATACCTACATGCCACATTTAACTGCGGGAACCTGGTCGGGCACCATGTGCTTGACAGAACCACAATGTGGTACAGACCTGGGGCAAGTCAAAACCAAAGCTGAACCGCAAGCAGATGGTACCTATGCCATTACAGGGACTAAAATCTTTATCTCTGCCGGTGAACATGATTTAACAGAAAATATCGTGCATATCGTGCTTGCCCGCCTTCCAGATGCACCTGCAGGCACTAAAGGTATTTCGCTATTCATCGTACCTAAATTTATCCCGACTGCAGAGGGTGGCGTGGGTGAGCGTAATCCTGTGACCTGTGGTTCAATCGAACATAAAATGGGGATCCGCGCTTCAGCAACTGCGGTTCTCAATTTTGATGCTGCGACCGGTTACCTGATTGGTGAACAGCACAAAGGCTTACATGCCATGTTTACCTTTATGAACACGGCGCGTATTGGTACAGCTGTACAAGGTATTGCTCACGCGGAATTNNCCTGAGCAAGTGGCAGATGCGATCATTCACCATGCTGACGTGCGCCGCATGTTGCTTACGCAAAAAGCCATTGCTGAAGGTGGCCGTGCCATGATTTATCATGCTGCACAGCTTGCTGACAAAATGGCCGATGCACTGACTCAAGGCGACCAGGCGAAGTTTGAAGAATATGACGACAAACTGGGTTTCTATACCCCAATCTTGAAAGGCTTCCTGACTGAACTGGGCCTTGAAGCGGCGAACCACGGTATGCAAGTGTTCGGTGGTCATGGGTATATTAAAGAACATGGCATGGAACAGATTGCACGTGATGCACGTATTGCTACGCTGTATGAAGGTACCACCGGTGTTCAGGCACTTGACCTGATTGGCCGTAAAGTTTTGCTTTCGTCTAAAGGCAAAGTGGTACGTGACTATACTGCTGAAATCTTGCGTTTCTGTGGTCGTCACGCACGTAACAAATACATGCGCCGTTTTGCATGGGACTTAACCAAGATTTGTGCACAATGGAATGCTTTAACTGTACGCATCATGCTAGCTGCACGTAAAGACCGTGACATCGTTTCTTCAGCTTCTGTTGATTACTTGATGTTCTCGGGTTATGCGATGATGGCTTACTATTGGGCACAACAGGCTGCGGTCGCTTCTGAGAAACTGGAAGCGGGTAACGGCGCAGAAACGCCTGAATTCTATAAAGCAAAAATCAAGGTTGCAGATTTCTACTTCGAACGTTTGTTGCCTCGTACCCAAGGACATGCTGAAGCAATGGTAAATCCATCAAAAACCATGATTTCTTTATCACCAGAACACTTCAGCTTTGACTACTAAGTTATAAGGCTTGAGTCAAAATAAAAGAGCACTACGGTGCTCTTTTTTTATGCGCTACAATAATCTCAATGCATCGCCGATTTTCAAAAGGATAAAATAATAAAAAAAGCATAAGGTCACCTTTTAGATGAAAAAATTATTTTCACTTCTAAGCCGCTTTTATAAACCCAAAGGTGCAACTGTGCCTTTAAATATCCATCATCTTGAGCAGGAGCGGAATTCATTCCATTCCGCTAATTTAGGCGATGCTGGCGAACCCATTACCCTGCTGAGAACCGGAGTGGGAAACCGCTATATTGTGCAAGGTCTAGCCATCGATCACCGGCAAGATCTGTTGTATAGCACACATGTCGAGGGTAATCCTGAACAAGGCGTAATCAACAGATTTAAATTTCACAACTCTAATGTATGGACGGCACAAGATGCTCAAAAACCGTCGCCCCTTATTGGCCATCAAGGCATTGCAGTCGATCCGCAAAGTGACTTTCTTTTTGCTTCTGCTGGATCGGCCGTTCCGAATAAAGGCTGGTATATCCTAAAATTTCAATATGCAGCAAATGCACAACCCTTCAATACTCAATTAATTCAAGTATTCGACAACCAATACAGCAAGATGACCAATACCATGCCTACCCTCACCCCCGATGGGAAATATCTGTTGGTGCGGGGCAATAATCATCACGCAAATGTCATCCGTATTTTTAAATACGACCTTATTAATGAGAAAAAATTAACGGATCTCCGTTTCTTTTATGAAGATGAATGGCCGATAGCGTCGGATTTCACGCATGAGAAATCTGCATTTCAAGGTCTTACTAGCGATGGAAGCTATGTCTATCTGTTAAGTGGAAATAAAAATAAAGGGCCTAAACGAGTTTACGTATATAATTTCTCAGGCAAACTGATTCAAAAAATGGATAATGTGACGCTCGGTCATTTTAATAATTTATCTAAGCGCAGCTTACAATATTGGGAACCTGAAGGCTTAACGGTAGATATAAAAAACCGTCAGCTCTATGTGTTATATGCCATAGGCAGGGATGGACAATTCTTAGGCCGTATTTATCGAATGAAAATTAATTCCTATTAAAAATGAAGTGAAAAAAATTAATACTTTCAACGCACTATGTATCTATAAAAAAATAATTCAAGCGCCCGTTTAAAATCGAATTATTTAAAATTTATCTGGAATAGTGAAAATACAATTCATTCCAATGCAAAAACAACCATCAAATTATTATCCTGCTTTGTAAAAAAATAAAGGATAGATAAATAAACCTTGGATTCTCAAATGAAGTGCAACANNCGACCAAAGTCAAAGTTGCATCGTGAACTGTACTCATCTTACTCAAGAAGACAGATTTCAGATTGATGCTTTATATCATCGGCATTGGGTTAAATGGTATGGCGCTTGTTATTCATTATCCTCATATTCAGTTCGTAGACTAGACGACCATTTTTTCTATATTTGTACTGCTCTCACATAGATAAACAAATAGCCTATTGTCTTTGCTTAAAGCCATCACCACTTTATATATTTGTCTCACAAAGTTACTGAACTTTTACACTGCTTCTAATTTAAGCAGCCTATCTTATTAAGGCGAATTTTAAATCATAAACTTTAAAGGTTGCCAATATGAAAGCGATTACAATGAAGAAAATGATTCACTGTGTAGCAGTAAGTGGTGTATTGAGTTTTGCTGCTTCTCAAAGTATGGCCATGGAGCATCAAGCAACGAATGATGGCAAAACCCACTCTAAAATGTCGCACGATGCTCATGA
>DKLL01000204.1 GCA_002455755.1 Acinetobacter sp. UBA6641 | reverse complement strand
GCAATTTCTGGCGAGAAAATCTTTATCTCTGCTGGTGAACACGACATGGCAGAGAACATTATTCATATCGTGTTGGCGCGTCTTCCGGGTGCACCGAAAGGTACTAAAGGTATCTCTTTATTTATCGTACCGAAATTTAACCTCAATGCTGATGGTTCACTTGGCGAACGTAATGCAGTACGTTGTGGTTCAATCGAACACAAAATGGGTATTCACGGTAACGCGACGTGTGTAATCAACTTTGATAACGCAAAAGGCTTCCTGATTGGCCCTGAAAACCGCGGCTTAAACTGCATGTTCACATTCATGAACACTGCCCGTATTGGTACTGCGGTACAAGGTCTTTCAGCTTCTGAAGGCGCGTTCCAAGGTGCATTGGCTTATGCTAAAGACCGTTTGGCAATGCGTTCACTTTCAGGCGTTAAAGCGCCAGAAAAAGAAGCAGACCCAATTATTGTTCACCCTGCTGTACGCAACATGCTATTAACGCAAAAATCTTTTGCTGAAGCTGGCCGTGCATTGGTTTACTTATTGTCTTTCTATGCAGACACGGTAGAGCAAGGTGCAACTGAAGAAGAACGTAAAGCTGCGGACAACATGTTGTCACTACTTACCCCGATCGCAAAAGCATTCTTGACTGAAACCGGTTCTGAATCTGCGAAACACGGTGTTCAAGTATTCGGTGGTCACGGTTTCATCTCTGAACACGGTATGGAACAGATTGTTCGTGATACACGTATCGCTTGCTTGTACGAAGGTACCACTGAAATTCAGGCGCTTGACTTGCTAGGTCGTAAAGTTTTGGGTACTCAAGGTGCAATGTTGAAAGACTTCACCAAAGTCATCCATAAATTCTGCGAAGCCCACAAAGACAATGCTGCAATGAAAGAATTTGTTGAACCACTTGCTGCTCTGAACAAAGAGTGGGGTGATTTGACTATGCAGATTGGTATGCGTGCAATGCAAAACCCGGATGAAGTTGGCGCTGCTGCAGTAGATTACCTGTACTTCTCTGGCTATGTAACGCTTGCTTACCTATGGGCTCGTATGGCACTTGTTGCTCAAGAAACATTGGCTGCTGGTACAACTGACGTAGATTTCTACAACGCGAAAGTGACTACTGCCCGTTTCTACTTCAAGAAAATTCTTCCACGCGTTCGCTCACACGTTGACGTGATTGCGGGTGGCGTTGAGCCATTACTTGCTTTAGATGCTGAACACTTCGCATTCTAAGTACATGGTTTTAAACTGATGTGAGAAAAAGGACGGTCAGACTTTTGACAGTCCTTTTTCTTTATCAAAGAGAGAAAATAATTAACCTTTAGTCGTCTAACAACATGAATTTTCCTGTATTAGACTCATCAAACCGAACTGAATCAAACAATAAACAGGTGACTCACTATGCCAATCTATAATGCGCCTCTTGCGGATATGAAATTCATCCTGAACGATGTTTTCAATGCAGAACAATTCTGGCAAAACAATGAAAATCTTGCGCATGTTGATGCAGCAACAGCAGAAGCCATTCTTGAAGAAATGGCGAAATTTGCNNGTGACCACACCTGCTGGCTTTAAAGAGGCCTTCAAACAATATGCGGAAGGTGGCTGGATTGGCCTGGCAGCTGATGAAGAATGGGGCGGTCAGGCCATGCCGAAAATGCTGACTGTGCTTGCAGATGAAATGCTGTTCGCGACTAACCCCTCTTTCATGCTCTACCCGCTTCTTTCTGTGGGTGCAGGTATGGCGTTAAACAGCTATGCATCTCAAGAGCAAAAAGAAACCTATTTACCTAAAATTTATTCTGGCGAATGGTCAGGTACCATGTGCTTAACCGAGCCACATGCCGGTACAGACTTGGGTATTATCAAAACCAAAGCTGAACGTAACGAAGATGGTACTTACAACATTACTGGTACCAAAATCTTCATTACCGGTGGTGACCATGACCTGGCTGAAAACATCATTCACCTTGTTCTTGCGAAAACGCCAGATGCCCCTGCCGGTTCACGAGGTATTTCATTATTCATCGTACCGAAATTCCTGGTAAATGAAGACGGTTCTTTGGGTGAGCGTAACCATGCAGGTCCAGGTTCAATCGAACACAAGATGGGCATTAAAGCCTCTGCAACTTGCGTAATGAATTTTGACGGTGCCAAAGGTTACCTTGTAGGTAAAGAAAACGAAGGTCTGGCTGCCATGTTCGTGATGATGAACTACGAACGTCTGTCTATGGGGATCCAAGGTCTGGGAGCTTCTGAATTTGCTTACCAGAATGCTGCGCAATATGCGACTGACCGTTTACAAGGTCGTAGTGCTTCTGGCGTGAAATCTCCAAATAAACCTGCGGACAGCATTTTGGTCCATGGCGACGTGCGTCGTATGTTGCTCAATGTGCGTGCCAACAACGAAGCATCTCGTGCCTTTGCAGTGTATGTCGGTCAACAGCTCGACATCACCAAATTCTCGACCGATGCAGAAGCAGTACAGAAAGCCAATGACCGTGTTGCGCTATTAACGCCAATCGCAAAAGCTTATCTGACTGACACGGCATTTAACGCAACTTTAGATGCACAAATGGTTTTCGGTGGTCATGGCTTCATTCGTGAATGGGGCATGGAACAATGTATCCGTGACTTGCGTATCTCGCAGATTTACGAAGGCACCAACGGTGTTCAATCTCAAGATTTGATCGGCCGTAAAACCATTAAATGTGGTGGCGCATTCATTGCAGAATACATTCAGGAAATCCGTGATTTTGCCAATGGCCTGGATGCAGATCTGAACTTCATTAAAGATGCCACTTTAGATGCAGCAGCAGAAGTTGAATCGGTCACCCAATATATTCTGGAAGCAAGTAAAGAGAATATCGACTTCCCGAATGCAGCAGCAGTGGATTATCTGCATGCGGTGGGTCTGCTCAGCTTCTCTTACATGTTTGCAAAAATTGCCAATGCAGCGAAAGCCAAAGACGGCGAGTTCTATCAAAATAAACTGTCACTGGCACTTTACTTTGTACAACGCATTCTGCCTGAACTTGCGCTGCGCATTACCAAAGTAAAAGCTGGTGCTGAAGTGGTCATGAACTTCACTGAAGACTACTTTACCAACCAGGCTTAATTTTGAATAAAAATAAGCTATAAAAAACGCCTGCATTTGCAGGCGTTTTTTATGACTGAAAATTAACTATATTTTTTCCACAATAATCGAATCTGAACTTTTTTTATCATGTTGCGTGTCTTGATTCATTTTCACAATTTTAATCACACCCTCAGCTTGTAAATTTTCGCATAATGCAATCAGCTTCTGCATTTCGTCCATTTTAATCCCTGAACCTAAAATAAGTTTTTTGCCATTCTGTAAATTATTAATTTTTTGTTTGAATTATTTCTAACATTTTCTTTTCCTTAATCAATGAAATAACTATTCATACATTACATGAATTTAGTATAAAAAAAATACACTCTCTCAAATTATTTCCAATCTTTCATTTTTCTTTTTCTACTGTGCATGAAAATTGCATGATATTTCAACTAAATCACCCTTTAAGATACAGGAGGAAAAGATGCCAAAACCTGAAAGCAAAGTTGAAAAAATTGAGACCCTCCTCGACCGTTTCGGAAATATCGCCGTAGAAAGTTTTCATTATATTGCCCTGTTTATTATTGGCTGTATGGTGATCTGGTCTGCCGGACATACCGTATTTGAAATTCTAACCGTTAAAAAATTTGCAACCATTGACGATATTTTACTGCTGTTTATTTATCTTGAACTGGGTGCCATGGTCGGTATTTACTTCAAAACCAATCATATGCCGGTACGTTTTTTAATTTATATTGCCATTACCGCCCTGACCCGCTTACTTATTTCAGATATCCAGCATGACCATAAAGCCGATATGGATCTGGTCATTATTACCGGTTCAATTCTGATTCTGGCATTTTCGATTTTGGTGGTGCGTTTTTCTTCATGGACCTATCCGTCGGTGATTCGCGATAAACACTCAGAAAAGCCCTTGCCTGAAGGTAAAACCCCACAACCCCAAGATGATGAATTGGCTTAAACCAGCATGATTCCCTCTCCTGAGCGCACTTTAAAGCCCTGCTTTTAAAGTGAAGCGCAAGTGAAGGTTAGGGAGAGGTTTCAAATCAGCGATTCGGCACCAGTACATAACGACCATTTTCATATATCCAATAAGTACCAGTCGGCGGTGCAGGTAACCCCAAACGCTCCCAATCACTAATAAAGGTCGCACTTGAGCTTTCAATTCGCGCCGTTCTCGGATCCCCATTCACCCAGCTATAGCTTTGAGAATTCTGGGTGATGGTGGTCGGCGCCTGATATTGAATGCTAACGCCATTCCGAATGACCGGATAATGCGGATGACGTGATGGATGCTGTGGATAATTTGGATAGCGCTGGGGATAATGTTGCTGATGATGGGGATACTGATTTTGAGGATAACTGTTTTGCGGATAATGATTTTGCGGATAGTCAGGACGAGGCTGGTAGCGGGTGGTATCTACTCCACGATAATTTGACCAGCGATTCTCTGCCTGCGTTGCTGCTGAAGCCCCTAAGAGCATCATGCCACTCAAAGCACAAAAAACTGCCAATTTCATAAGAGCCACCCCACGTACTGTATAAAACTTATTTTAATCCCGAGTGTAGGATAAAAAATGAATAAAAAAACAGCAAATGCAAAGTTTTGTAAATGCAATATTTCGTGAATTTTCTCTTGAGACACATCTCGGCTCAAATGATGGATATGCTAAAATACTGTTTTTTATTAAGGGATCAAACAAAGTGTCTGATTTAAGTTTTGACCGCCTACATCAATTCTTTTGCAAGGTTCCCACTATTCAAGAATCTTTAATTAATGCTTATGGTTCTGATGGTCAACATGCCTGGTGGTTTAAATTTCAAATCAATGTTGACCACCCTCTGGCATGGCAAACCGTACAGGAACTGGGTCATGTATTGAATTACATTTCCAAGAATGAACGTTTACCGACACAGTTTTTGCCTGTATCTCCGCCACCTTATATGAATGGTGAAGCCAAAGACTTTTTGGCCTGGGTGATTCAGTGCAACCATCCCGATTTTCCACCCGATGTGGTCTGTGACTGGTTAGAAGCACGTTTACCGCAGCCGGTTGAAGATGAAAGCCAGTGGAAAATTAAAACAGATTTAAAAGAACTGGATAAACTTTCTGACAAACATCTGGATCAGATGGTTCCGCCTAATCTGCAGTAAAAAAAGCGCATCATGCGCTTAAATCCCTCCTACCTCCCTTTATAAAGGGAGGAGTTCCCTCTCCTTTTAGGAGATGAGAAGCATTGCTTCGCAAGGGAGAGGTTAAATATGAATATGACATTCAGAACGTCGACAAGCCGCTCCATTCCATAAAGCGGTAAATTCCATATTTCATTTTCGATTCATCTGCATATTGACGGTAATCGACACTCATATTTTTACCCTCCAGATTCGACCAAGCCGTATCAAAATAAGTTTTGGCATCCGTAAATACAGCTGCTTGTGATGAACCGACTACGCGTAAATTGGTTTCCAGATTATAGTTTTTGATGTTCCGCGCAGTGAAATTGGCGGAACCCAAAATCAGTTCCGACTGCTGTGCATTTGATTTAATGATCATCTTGCTATGGCATTGTTCGCCTTGGGTATTACACCAACGTACAGGCACACCGGCAGCATTTAATTCAGAAGCAACCTGCCGGTTCGGAATGCCATTTTTCTTACGCCCAAACGCATCCTTATTCGGATCGAGCAGAACCCGGACCTTTACCCCTCGTTCATGGGCAGCAATCAGGGCTTTGACAATATGCCGTTCAGACAAATAGAACATCGCCAGATCAATCTGCTCTTTGGGCTTGGCAGTTTCAATCAGTTTGAGAGTTGCATCGTAAATCGCTTTTTCAGTCAACACCTGAACCTGAGGTAAAGATTTTTCAGCTTCAAATTCCCCTATAATCACCATTGGAATGTCGCCTTTGGACATCCGGCCTACCGCTTGCTCGGTCTTTAATACATCAATGGCGGTATTACCCGTTACCAGCAAGGCAACGTTGGAATGACGGGAACTGCCATCATGCGGATTGGCTGAAGTCACCAGTGCTGTCCAGCCTTGTGCCGTATCGACTACCAGGGTTTTACGGTGGTTGGCCTTGAAATTAAACAGATTAAAATAACTGCGCAGGGTAATTTTTTCCTGACCAAACGGATTGGCAAGCCAGCCTTTTTCAGGATTATTGCCGGCATCCTGACAACAGAGATACCAGAAGCCCGACCATAAGGGATTGGATGCACGCAGCGGTCTTAAATCCGTTTCAATCACATCAATGCCTGCACTACGTAACTGGCGATAATGTTTGGGTGCAAGCCCCCCATAGACAGAATTAATCGGATCGGTAATGACTTTAATTTCAATATTTGGCTGAACGCCGCGTTTTGCAATTAAGGCATCGGTGAGCTGTTGTGCGAGTGGGCGATGCGCTAAGGCCGATTCCCCCACTTCGCTATTGAACAAGAATATGTCCAGTACAATGGTGGTTTGCGCTTCATCAATCAACTTTAACATTTCATTAAAAATATGATGGTCTTGCTGCTGTTTTCCAGTGGCATCCAGATAAGTTTGATCTGCAATGAATTTCACCTCGGCATGACGCAGCTTACCGGTAAAATTCAGGCCTTCAGGCAAGGATTTATAGGTATGATAAAGGGCCGAGGAGAGATATCCCAAAGCCAGCAAACCGATGATCACGCTGACATAACGACGGCGTGACCAATTCAGTTTCTGATGAATTCGTTGAAAAATGCGCATAACAAAAAACCTAGTCCAATGTCATCAGACTAGGTTTTATGGCTTGATTTATCAAGAGGATTTCTGTTTCACCTGCTTGAATCATCATATCTGGGGATCACTTTTGCCTAGAAAGCGAATTCCAGACCGACAGTGAAGTTGCGTCCTACCTGCGGAATATTCGACAGGAATGAGGCATGTGAATAGACTTGATCATCCAGCAGGTTATTGGCTTTAAAATACACGCGGTAATCGTTGCGATCTTTCAGTTGGCCCGCATAAGACAGACCCACATTCAACATGTTGTAGCCGTTAGTTTCCTGTTCATAGCTGGCCGTCTTGTCTTGCTTGAACACGTGATAATACTCCGCCAGACCCGACCAGTGATCATCAAAACTTGCGTCTACTTTGGTCCCTAGACGACCTGCCGGAACACGAGGTGCATTTTCACTCTCGATTTTGCCACGCACATAATCTCCAAACACCCCCACTTTGTAAGTGTCGTTTAGAGCATAAGAAGCCGCTGCTTCAGCGCCATAGAACTTGGCCTTGTCTTGGGTATATTCAACCAGGCGGAAATCTTTAAAATTATCCAGGGTTTGAGCATAAATATAGTGATCAAACCAGTTGTGATAGACATGCACATGATAATCCAGCGGACCATTTTCATAATGCAGACCAAGCTCCAGATTATTGGATTTTTCTGCAGCCAGATTGTCATTGCCGCGCTCATAAGTGTTGGTCGCGAAATGTTTGCCATTGGCATACAGTTCTTGCGCCAAAGGCAGACGTTCTTGATGAGAACCGACCAGCGATAATTTATAGTTGGGTGCAAATGCCCAGTTCAGCGCGCCTGAGTAGGAAAAACCATAATCATCATAGTCTTTTTTATTGGAGTCGATGTCAATTTTTTGCTGATCCAAACGTGCGCCAAGTTCCACATGTACATCATCAAACTGTTTATGTTCTAAGGCAAACAGACTCCACTTTCGGGTTTTGGTCGGATCCAGCAAAGCTTCTTCACCGCTAATATCCAGCTTTTGCTGATTATACTGAGCACCGATCATCCCTTCCCAGCTGGCAAGCGGATTGTGGACCAATTCCAAACGTGCATCGTAGCCTTTGCTTTTAAAGGTGGTTTGCACAGCATTTTCTTCAATTTCATCATGCTTGTAATCGGTATAGCTGGCATGGGCACGCAGTTTTTGAAAACCGGCAAAAGGATCATTGAGTTCGGTGCGGAAATCATAACGTTCGTTTTTCAAATCGACCCATGGTCCGGCAGCATGACCATGTTCTTCATCATGATCATGTTCATCATGGTCCAGCACATGACCGCTATGGTCACCACAAAAGAGTTCATTATCATGTGGATGACAGTCTTCATATTCATGGCTATGGCCCGGCAAGCCATACTGGTCCTGACGGTTACTGTATGAAATCCCGCTAAAACCNNAAACCATATTGATCCTGACGGTTGCTGTATGAAATACCGCTAAAGCCACGGTCATGAATCCAGGACAATCCGACATTGACCGTTTCACCTTCAGCAAAGGTATTGCCTACCCGACGTTCTTTTTCTAACTCTCCAGCGTGATCATGAAAATAACCGGGCGCAATATAATTGTTGGCATCACGTTTTGAACCTTCAACCCGTAATGCCACCTGATCGGCTAAAGCAACCGTGGCACCAGCACTGGCCAGTTTTTCATCGCTACCCGTGTTGTAACGTAAGCCCAGCTGACCTTCATAACCCTTTTCAGGCATTTGGGTTGGAATCTTATTATCGGTGACATTAACCAGCCCACCCACTGTTCCTGCGCTATACAGCAAAGTCGATGGTCCACGGATAATTTCGACCTGTTTCGCCAGAATCGGATCATCCGTCACCGCGTGGTCAGGAGACAAAGTCGAAACATCGGCTGTTTCAGAAGCATGTTGCAAGACTTTGACACGCGCCCCATCCTGCCCGCGAATTACCGGACGGCTTGAACCAGAGCCATACTGGTTTGAAGATACTCCGAGCTCACCGGCCAAAGCGTCACCAATAGTCGTGCCACCTTCGGCAAGCTTTTTATGATCAATCACCTGATCGGCAACCGCAAAATCCGCAGCTGACTGTACCAAGGGATGTGCCTGCAATTTGAGGGTGGCGAGTTGTTGAGTTTGAGAATCCTCATCAGCAAAAACAGCCGGGGCAATAACAGCAAAAATAGAAAGCGTAATTAAATTCTTATGAAGAAGCATGGAATGAACTCAGGGCTGCAATTTTTGAACAATGTTATAATATAACATTTCAATTTCATTGCAAGAAAAAATGTATTCCCTATAAGTTAGATGTATGTCCTTATTTCACTTGAATTTTACATTGCTAGTTCATTGATCACTTTATGCTAAAAGTGAAAAATTCGATTGAATTCAAATCCTAAGTTTGGAATAAAAAATCTTAAGTTAATAATTTTACTTGTTAAAGTATATAATGGCAGCATCTTTCAACCATATTTTACTATGATGACTTTACAAAAAACTTTGCTATCTCAGAAAAAAGTATCAAAAATATTTTCATGGATTACATTAATAATTTTCACTATATTCTTCTTTAAAATAGTATATCCAATCGGCACATTATACTTTTTTTTCGACTTTATTATTATTTTTTTTATTTTAACCACATTGATTTCGAAAGAAACAACAATAACAAAAGATTTACTAATATTTAGCATAACTCCTTTGATATTTATAACATTAAATGAATACATACTACACAGCAACCTCTACATAACTCAATTTAAAATTAAACATTATTATCCTTACCTGTATATTTATTCAGCCTTACTATTATTACTACCTACTATTATTAAAAATTTAAAAATTAAGATTCATACAATTTATATCTTAACCACATTAGCATGTATATTTTCTTTAATTTTAAATACATATATAAATATAATAGAAGAATTTAATCGCGATAATTTGGTAGTACGTATAGACACAATAATTATTTACGACTATTCTATAATCTGTTTATCATTATTCCCATTAATTCATTCTTTTTTTTATAAAAGCAAAATTTCATATGCAATTATCACATTAAGTTTGTTAAATATCCTCACAATTTGCCTTCATGGATCAAGAGGGGTATGGGTAAGTATACTAATAATATTCTTAATTATTTTTATTTATTATTACAAAAAACAATCTAAAAAAGTTATTTTTTCTTGTTTATTATGCTTATTTTTAGGAATTATAGGAATATTTGCGCCAGCTTCTCCAATTCAAAATCGCATTGAGGCTTTTAAATCTGATTTATCAGTTCAAAATATTGAAAAATTTAATGAGTCCAGTACAGGGCTAAGAGTTTTAATGTATAAAGAATTTTTTAACAATTTTAAGAAAAACCCTTTATATGGAGTAGGTACAGAACAATTAGAAAATCAGCTAACTTTAAAGATAAAACAACCTCATTTACATAATCTCTTTACTCAAGAGCTTGCAAGCCACGGTATACTAGGCTTCATAGGAATGTCTACATTAATATTTTTTCCTTTATTTATTTTTATTTCCACACTTTTCAAAAATAATATTAGCGAATTGCATAGAAATATTTGTATAACTGGCATATGTATAGTTTTATTTACTTTTATTTGTGGATTAACTGATTATACATTCGTAAGAAACTATTCCTTATTTATTTATAGCCTATTAATAGTACTATTATTCACCTATAGCTCACTTTTAATTAGAACTTGTGACAATTCGGCCAAAGAGGCATAATTCAACATTCGAAAAAGCGGTACGCTGTTTACGTATACGCTGACCTTAACCCATATAGTTGGATTTCTAACGCTATGATGCGAACTCATTACTGCGGTTCTTTAACCGAAGCCCAAATTGACCAGACCGTAACATTATGCGGTTGGGTACACCGTCGCCGTGACCACGGTGGTGTTATCTTCCTGGACATGCGTGACCGTGACGGTCTTGTTCAAGTGGTTATTGACCCAGATACCCCTGAAGCATTCGCAACTGCGGACAAATCACGCTCAGAATTCGTATTAAAAATTACAGGCCGCGTACGTCGCCGTTATGCAGGTACTGAAAACGCGAATATCACCAGCGGTCAAATCGAAGTTCTTGGTAAAGAAATCGAAGTTCTTGCTGCATCAGAAACTCCGCCATTCCCATTGAATGATGAAAACACCAATATTTCTGAAGAAGTACGTTTAAAATACCGTTTCCTGGACATCCGTCGTCCAGAAATGTTAGAACGTCTTCGTTTCCGTTCCAAGTTAACCAACCTGATTCGTAACTACTTTGAAGAAA
>DKLL01000259.1 GCA_002455755.1 Acinetobacter sp. UBA6641 | reverse complement strand
ACTTTCAGCAAGCTGTTTATTCAGGAATGGATAGTCGATATAGCCTTCTGCCACATCGGTTCCAATCATGTTTTCCAGCTTCAATTCATTCAGCGGCTCATCGTCCAGCAAACGCTCAAACAGGTCAGGATTGGCAATATAAGCCTTACCAAAAGACACCGCTTCCGCCTTGCCAGAGGCCAACAGTTCAAGCGCATCTTCACGGCTTAAACGCATATTGGCAATATACGGCACCCCATTTGAACGCGCTTTCATGTCCAGACTGATGCTGTCTTCGGCCAGATATTCACGGGTAAAGAAGAAGGCAATTTGACGCTGACCCAATTCTTGCATGACATAACCAAAGGTTTCCAAAGGATTGGCATCGCCCATATCATGCTCATCACCACGCGGTGCCAGATGTACACCGACACGACCTGCACCCCACACTTCAATCAGCGCATCCACCACTTCTAATAAGAAGCGGGCACGGTTTTCAACTGAACCGCCGTATTCATCTTCACGCAGGTTGGTTTTGCTTTGCAGGAACTGATCAATTAAATAACCGTTGGCTGCATGTAGTTCAACGCCATCAAAACCGGCCGCTTTGGCTTTGATGGCAGCCTGTTTATATTGTTCGGTAATGGCATGAATTTCTGAAATTTCCAGTGGACGTGGCACCACATACTCACGTTTTGGACGCAGCAGGCTGACATAACCGGCTTGCTTCACAGCACTGGCTGAAACCGGTGTTTCACCCTTTAACAGATCAGGATGGGAGACACGTCCCACATGCCACAACTGCGCCACGATCAAACCGTCTTTGGCATGCACGGCATCGGTGACCTGTTTCCAGCCTTCAACCTGTGCTTCAGTAAATAAGCCCGGGGTGTTCTCATAACCGTTGGCTTCTTCTGAAATCACGGTTGCTTCAGAGATGATTAAACCTGCGCTGGCACGCTGTGCATAGTATTCCGCCATCATGGCAGTCGGAACACGGTCGGCTGTAGCACGGCTACGCGTCAATGGTGCCATCACCACACGGTTTTTAAGTTTGAGCTCACCAAATTGAATTGGGGTGGAAAAATCTGTCATCAAGCCATCCTCTTACAGCTGGCTTAGACCAATTCGAGTCTAAAGCCCATGCTGTAAATGTTGTAAAAATTCCTGAATCAGTGCTTCATTACGAGAAAAATAAGACCATTGCCCATATTTGGTCACTTGAATCAGTCCTGCCTGTTGCAACACTGATAAATGATTGGACATGGTTGATTGGGAAATATCCGCGATTTTTTCGATATGCCCTGCACATACGCCACGACTAAAATCATCCCCACATTCTTCTGTGGAAATGAAACGCTCAGGTTCTTTTAAACATTGCAGAATCTGGCGTCGAATCGGGTTGGCTAAGGCTTTATAAATCGCTTCTGTGTCCATCTCATTTCACTCATGTTCATGATCAGCACCTTCGCAAAAATCATTATATCGAATTTATACGATATTAATATCGAAAATTATCGATATTATGAGTCATTTTGTAAATTGCTGTAATTTTATTCAAATTCAGATCATTCTAGCATTGTCTGATCAGAAGCATTCAGCCTGCTGATCGAGAAACGTTAAAGCTAAAAAAGCAGAGGACCCGCCTCTGCTTTTCCACGCAATAAACTTATAGGCCCTGTTTCAAGCTGGCTTCAATAAATTTATCCAGATCGCCATCCAGCACTGCACCGGTGTTCGAGGTTTCCACACCAGTACGCAGGTCTTTAATACGCGAGTCATCCAGTACGTATGAACGGATCTGGCTGCCCCAGCCGATATCAGATTTGGTATCTTCCAGCGCCTGCGCCGCTTCATTACGTTTGCTCATCTCTAATTCATAGAGTTTGGCACGTAACTGTTTCCAGGCATGGTCACGGTTGGCATGTTGTGAACGCTGGTTCTGACACGCCACTACAATACCGGTTGGTGCGTGGGTTAAACGTACCGCAGAGTCGGTTTTGTTAATGTGCTGACCGCCGGCACCGGATGCACGATAGGTATCGGTACGCACGTCTGCCGGGTTAATATCAATTTCAATGTTGTCATCCACCTCTGGCGATACAAACACGGCAGAGAATGAGGTATGACGACGGTTACCCGAGTCAAAAGGTGATTTACGCACTAAACGGTGTACCCCGGATTCGGTACGCAGCCAGCCATAGGCATACTCGCCTTCCACACGAATGGTGGCCGATTTAATTCCGGCTACATCACCGTCCGATTCTTCCATCACTTCGGCTTTAAAACCATGACGTTCAATCCAGCGCAAGTACATACGCAGCAGCATTGAAGCCCAGTCCTGTGCTTCTGTACCACCTGAACCGGCCTGAATCTCCACATAACACGGGTTCGGATCCATCGGATTGCTGAACATGCGGCGGAACTCAAGTTTTGCCAATTCTGCTTCTGCAACATCAAGTTCAGCCTGAACATCCTCAAGCATGGCTTCTTCGTCTGCTTCTACAGCCAGGTCAAGCATGGCTTGGGCATCTTCCAGCTGAGTGGCCAAACCATCCAGTACATTCAGTACATTCTCAAGCTCGCCTTTTTCTTTGGCCATGGCTTGGGCACGGCTTTGGTCATTCCAGATCGCCGGGTCTTCCAGTTCACGCAGGACCTCTTCTAAACGCTCTTTTTTCAGATCGTAGTCAAAGATACCCCCGTAATGTCAGACCACGGTCGTTTAAGTCTTTTAATTGGTTTAGATAAGGATTAATTTCCACGTGAATTACTCTCAATCAGAATACTGGGCTTAAATAGCCCGCAATTATAACACAGAGCATGGAGACAGTTTTAGCGCGCTTTAATTCAATAACAATTGAGCAAATAGTGAATAAAAACAGCCGTTCAAACACACTTACTTTGTAGGGTATTTTTAAGATTTACATCATTTTTATGTTACAAAATACTCGGTTTTCTATGAAAAAAATGCTTGAATTCATCAAACCTCCACAATTTTAATAAAACAAAACATTTAAACAATAATTTAAATTTCAATTACTTATATTATAAAAATTACATAATATTACGTTGGCAACATTTCTGTAACTCTGAATGGATTGACCTAGGTTTGTTTTGGTCTAGACTAAAAGTTGTAACAAAAAATGTATTATTTTTTAACCAAAATTTGAGGGGTAGTATCCATGAAAAAATTAGCCATTGCTTCAGCACTTCTTTCTGCTCTAGCAGTTACAGGTACAGCCAATGCCTACCAAGCCGAAGTCGGTGCAGCAGCAGCTTATATTGATCCAGACAATGGCAGCTCAGGCAGTGCTTTCGGTGTAGATGGTACTTATTACTTTAACCCCGTTCAAACTCGTAATGCGCCACTTGCAGAAGCAGCATTCCTTGACCGTGCCAGCAACGTTAATGCACACGCAACATTTGCTGATCGTGGTGATGTAGATGACAACACTTATGGTATCGGTGCCGAAGTCTACGTTCCAAACTCGGATTTTTATCTCGGTGGTGATGTAAGCCGTAACAATACTGAATACCGTGATGTATTGGGTCAAAAATATGACTTCGATACCACTTATTATTCTGCTGAAGTCGGCTACCTTCCAGCACGAGGCTTGTTAATCGCCGCTGGTGTAAAAGGGTATGACAACGACAATGACGATGGTGTAGATCCAACACTTCGTGCCAAATACGTGACTCAACTCAGTAATGGTAAAGACATCAACCTTGAAGCAGGTGCATCATTTGGTGATCTAGACGAGTTTAATCTTGCTGCCGATTACTTCATTGACAAATCATTGAGTATTGGTGCGGATTATTACAACAACGACTTAACTGATCAAAATGAATTTGGCATTAATGCCCGTAAATTCTTTAACCAGCAAGTCAGCCTTGAAGGTCGAGTTGGTTTCGGTGAAGTCGGCAACAACGACTACAACTCATTCGGTGTAGCTGCCAAATACCGCTTCTAAGCACGCCTACATCCCTTTTCATCAAATGGCCCATTTTCGAATGGGCCATTTTTTTTCCTTTAAATTAAGCATTTATATAGAAAATGCAGATTGACTGTGCGATTATTTAACATACAATTTGTTACAACTATAAGATAAAACGCTATTGAATCGCTTTCATAACGAGGGGAACGTTAAATGCTTAAAAAAATTGCTCTTTCTGCTGTGCTTGTTGCAAGTTTAGGAACTGCTCATGCCTATCAGGCTGAAGTAGGAGGCACAATTGCTCTTGTAGATCCAGACAATGGGGATACTTCGACTGGTTTTGGAATTGATGGAACTTACTACTTTGACTCAGTACGCCTTAAAAATAATCCCTACAATGAAGCCGCATTTTTAAATCGTGCCAGTAATATGAATGCAGCCCTTTCATATATTGATTATGACAGCTATGAAAATACAACCTTCAATGCCGGTATTGAATACTTTGTTCCTCATTCCGATTTCTATATCAGCGGAAATCTGGGCCAAGTGAGTGAAGAAACTGAAGGCTCTGAAGATTTTGATACCACGCTTTATTCAGCAGAATTAGGCTATTTACCTATCCCCGGCTTATTGTTTGCTGTGGGTCTTGCCGGCTATGACAATGATGTAGATGATGGGGTCGATCCAACTTTACGTGCCAAGTATGTGACTCGGGTCGGTCAGTATGATATGAATTGTGAAGCAGGAGCAAATTTTGGTGATCTTGATGCCTATACTTTAGGCACCGACTTATATCTGGATAATACCTTGAGCTTAGGTCTCGGTTTTGCAGACAGTGATCTAAAAGACAGCGACGTATTTACCATTCGTGCAAAAAAATTCCTGAATCAACAAGTTAGTTTAGAAGGGTCTATTCACTTTGCCGATGCTGGCAATGTCTTTGCGCTACGTGGTGCGTATCGCTTCTAAATTTTTAAATTAAAAACAAAAAACCGCTCAACCGAGCGGTTTTTTTTATTGTTCCAGATGGATCACGCGTAGTTGCAAACTGACGTTGCCATTAAATTCATTTTTATCAATTTCATACACTAGTCGTACGCTATCCTGCATGGCATCAAATTCAAATTTGTCTCGCGCATTAAAGGCAATCGCTTCTACAATTTGACCATTATCCAAAGCCAGACGCAGCTTTAAATGCATTTCCTTCAGCCAGCGATAATCCAGAACCTTGAAGACCCCCTCAAAAATCGGTGATGGAAATTTTTGTCCCCAAGGCGTTAAGTTTTGCAGAAAATCGACGGTTTCAATGTGGAAATTTTCTGTCGGTAATTCACCATCGGTCCATAAAGTGGCGTGAAACAGGGACGCATCCATATTTGAGATTAAAGCTTCAAACACCTGTTTAAATTCATCAAAATGCTGTTTCTGAATGGTCAAACCGGCAGCTGCGGCATGTCCGCCAAAATGGCTGACCAGATGTGGATGCTGCTCGGCAATCATTTCAATGGCATCACGTATATGTACGCCTTCTATGGAGCGAGCCGAGCCTTTAATATGAATACCATCTTCATCGGAGGCAAAAACAATACTGGGGCGATGGAACTGTTCTTTTAAACGACCGGCCACGATCCCAATCACGCCCTGATGCCAATGCGGTTCAAACAGAATGAGTGCGGCAGGTAAATGTTCTTTGTCCAGCTCGAGCTGGGCCAGTTCAGACAAGGCTTCCTGCTTCATCTGGGTCTCGACCTGACGGCGTTCAGTGTTCAACTGATTTAACTGCTGAGCTAACGGATAGGCTGTTTGCAGATCGGCAGCCAGCAGACATTCAATCCCTATGTCCATGGTTTCCATACGCCCCGCTGCATTGATACGCGGACCAAGTACAAAACCTAAATCTTGAGCCTTTAAGCAGGCTGGGTCACGTCCGGCAATATCCAGTAATGCACTCATCCCTGCACGGCACTGATTTTGCCGTATGCGCTTGACCCCGGCATCGACCAGAATCCGGTTATTATAATCCAGGCTCGCGACATCGGCATAAGTGCCTAAAGCCACCAGATCGAGATACTGGGCCACTTTTGAGGTTGACTTGCCTAATTGGCCGCGATAACTGGACAAATTGGCAAGCAGGTAAAAGGCCACGCCGACTCCAGCCAAAGCCTTGCTTGGAAATTCACAGCCCAACTGGTTCGGATTGACCACAGCTTCCGCTTTAGGCGTTTCCTTGGTGGTCAGGTGATGGTCGGTAATAATCACCTGCATGCCATGTGCTTGCGCCTGCTCCACTCCTGTATGACTGGAAATACCATTATCGACAGTAATCAGCAAATCGGGCTGAAAATTTGTAAACGCTAAATCGGCAATGGCCGGTGTTAAACCATAGCCATATTTAAAACGGTCCGGTACCAGATAGTCGACATTGGCTCCCATATCCCGCAGGGCTAGTACCATCAATGCGGTGCTGGTGGCACCATCGGCATCATAATCGCCTACAATCACGATTTTCTTTTGCTGGTCAATCGCGTGGTCCATCAACTGAACGGCAGCATCCAAACCCTTCATGGTCGGCGCTAAAAGATGCTTCAATTTCAGCTCTAGTTCTTGTTCTGATTGCACACCGCGGCGCGCTAAAATTTGTGCAATAAACGGCGACACGCCCTGAAAGTTTTCAGGGCGTGTAATAAACGGTCGTTGCTGAATCAGTGTTTTTGGCATTAAGGCATGAGTCGTTGTAATTTCCAGGTACTTCCGATTCTTTCATAACTCAAGCGGTCATGTAAACGGTTGGGACGACCTTGCCAAAATTCATAATAATCTGGTTGCAGACGATAGCCGCCCCAGAATTCAGGTTTTGCCAATTCTGCTTTGTCACTCACCAAGTCCTGCAAGGCCTGAAAACGGGTTTGCAATTCCTCACGACTGGCAATCACGCCACTTTGTGGCGTACTGATATGCGCTGCAATCTGACTGTCTCGTGGGCGTTTATGATAATACTCGGTCGATTCTTCTAAAGAGATTTTCTCAACGCGGCCACCGACACGAATCTGGCGCTCTTGCTCGGGCCAATAAAACAGCAATTCGGCATAGGGATTTTCTGCCAAATCCAGGCCTTTCTGGCTGTCATAATTGGTATAAAAATCATAACCCGCTTCAGTCGCGCCGCGTAATAATACAGTACGTACATGCGGACGGCCCTGTTTATTGGCAGTTGCCAATGACATGGCGTAGGGCTCATGCAGTTTTGCATCTAAAGCGTGGTTAAACCAATTCAAGAATTGCTCATGTGGATGTTCAGCCAGATGAGTTTCATGCAATTCCCCTTTTTGGTAACTTAAGCGAAGTTCGCTTAAGTCTTTAATCACATCCTTCATATTGTTACCTTAAGCTGCGTTAGCGCGTACACTATCTGCAAGATGATTAGCCAAATCAGTCACCTCCTGAAGATTATCACCTTCGACCATGACTCGGATGACGGGTTCCGTTCCCGATTTACGAATCAGTAAACGGCCACGACCTTTCAACTGGGTTTCAGCCTGATCAAATTCAGCCACCAGTGCAGGTACTGAATACGGATCAAACATTTCCGCCAGACGAACATTGACCAGGACATTCGGCAATAGGGTAAAACCTTCAACCAGTTCATGCAGGGCTTTTTGNNAGCCAGTTCAAGTGCCATATTGCTCATGACCGTACCGACAATGCCCGCCGGCTTGTGCGTGCCCTGAGTCGCCAAAATATACAGGATATGGTCGCCAGTAATTTGCTCACCGTTTTTATCCACCATAATCACGCGGTCTGCATCACCATCAAAGGCAATACCCAAATCTGCCTGATGTTCAACCACGGCTTTTTGCAGGTTTTCCGGATGGGTTGAACCACAGTCTTGATTGATATTTAACCCATCTGGCTCATTATAGAGCGCCACGACTTTGGCACCCAGTTCCTTAAACACTGATGGCCCCACGTTATAGGCAGCGCCATTGGCACAGTCCACTACTATTTTTAAGTTACTCAGGTCAAAATGGTACGGGAAAGTTGACTTACAGAATTCAATGTAACGGCCATTGGCATCTTTCACCCGCACACTTTTACCGAGGTTTGCGGTATCTTCAATTTTTAATTCTTTTTCCAGTTCCTGGTTAATGGCTTCCTGAATCTCATCCGGCAGTTTCTTGCCTTCGCTTGAGAAGAACTTGATCCCATTATCAAAATAAGGATTATGCGAAGCTGAAATCACAATGCCTAAACTGGCATGCAAAGCACGGGTCAAATGGGCAATCGCAGGGGTAGGTAAAGGGCCAAGCAAATGCACATATACACCCGCCGCATTAAGACCGGCTTGTAACGCAGATTCTAGAATATAGCCTGATAAACGGGTATCTTTACCCAAAACAACAATCGGTTTTTTCTTATTACTGAACTGTTTTAAAACTTTACCGGCAGCAAAACCCAACTTCAGGGCAAATTCAGGTGTAATTGGAAGCTCCCCAAACTTTCCACGAATTCCATCTGTTCCAAAATAACTCATTTTTTACTCACTTCTTATACATTTATAGGGAAGTTAACCATCCCATTTTACTGCAAATACTTTACACCAAAATCAAAAAAGCCGTCATATAAATGACGGCTTTTCCTGAACTTGATTACTAAAAATCAACCAACACGGTAGTTAGGTGCTTCTTTGGTAATGGTCACGTCATGTACGTGTGATTCAGACATACCTGCTGCGGTAATTTTCACAAATTTGGCATTCTGACGAAGATCGTTCACGGTTGCAGAACCGGTATAACCCATAGAAGAACGCAAGCCACCCATCATTTGATGCACAATGTTGCCCATAGGGCCTTTGTACGGTACGCGGCCTTCAATACCTTCGGGTACCAGTTTTTCCTGACCGGCTTTAGAGTCCTGGAAATAACGGTCAGCAGAACCTGTTGCCCCCGCCATTGCGCCCAATGAACCCATACCACGGTAAGCCTTGTAATAGCGACCCTGGAAGAATTCAACCTCACCCGGTGCTTCTTCAGTACCTGCCATCAATGAGCCAACCATGATGGTGCTCGCACCTGCACCAATGGCTTTCGCCATATCGCCAGAGAAGCGGATACCACCGTCAGCAATTAAAGGAATCTGGGNNGGACCGATACCCACTTTCACCGCATCTGCACCGGCATCAAGAAGCGCAAGTGCCGCATCACCAGTGGCAATGTTACCGCCAATGACCTGAACTTGCGGGTAGTTGGCTTTGACCCAGCGAACACGCTCGATCACGCCAGCAGAGTGACCATGGGCTGTATCAACAACAATGGCATCCACACCCGCTTCAACCAGGGCTTCCACACGGCTTGGCGTTTCTGCACCAGTACCGACTGCTGCACCTACGCGTAGACGACCGAGGTCATCTTTACAGCTGTTTGGATAAAGTTCCGCCTTACGGAAATCAGTGACTGTAATCAAACCTTTCAGTTCGTTGTTGTCACCCACCACCAGTACTTTTTCAATACGGTTTTTTTGCAATAAGGCCTGGATATTTTCTTTGGATTCGTTTTCGCGAACAGTCACCAGACGGTCTTGACCGGTCATGATGTTGCTGACCGGTTGTTCCAAAATGGTTTTTGAAAGCCGGTGACCACCCCCCCCAAAAACCACCCCCTTTTCCTCCTT
>DKLL01000097.1 GCA_002455755.1 Acinetobacter sp. UBA6641 | reverse complement strand
AAGGATTTTTGTTACTTTTGATCCATCAAAAGTAAGATAAAGCCTACACAAATAAATCTAAACCCATTCCCCGCAAAGGCTGGCCGTGAAAATACTTAATATGAAGTTTTACAATCATATTTGACGCATGATAAAAGTGAATAAATTCATTATTATTAATCTCCCCTAACCCCTCTTTAGTAAAGAGGGGGAACTTCTTCTTATCAACAAAGAGTTCGGGTAGATCATCACTCCGCCAATTCTCTATCTAACTTCACCAAACAATCCGAAGTAATATCAGCAATGGTTTTGGCACCGGTCAGCGTCATTGCCACGCGCATTTCCTTATCAATCAATTCGAGCAAATTGGAAACACCCTCACCACCGGCTGCCCCCAAAGCATACACAAAGGCACGTCCGAGCATACAGGTATCGGCTCCCAAGGCCAGCATCCGCACCACATCCAGACCATTACGGATACCCGAATCGGCCAGAATTTTAATGTCGCCTTTGACTGCATCGGCAATCGGGGGAAGCGCACGCGCAGAAGATAAAACACCATCCAGCTGACGGCCACCGTGATTCGACACCACAATACCATCGGCACCAAAACGTACCGCATCCTTGGCATCTTCAGGGTCTAAAATGCCCTTGATCACCATTGGACCATCCCAGAATTCACGAATCCACTCCAGATCTTTCCATGAAATGGACGGATCAAAGTTAGAACCTAACCAGCCAATATAATCTTCAAGGCCCGTTGGTTTGCCCAAGTATTTGGAAATATTGCCCAAATCATGTGGTCGGCCCATCATGCCGACATTCCAGGCCCAATGCGGATGGAAACAGGATTGCATATAGCGGCGCATTGCCGCATTCGGTCCGCTCATACCTGAATGGGCATCACGGTAACGCGCACCCGGTACCGGCATATCCACCGTAAATACCAAAGTTGAGCAACCTGCCGCTTTTGCACGTTCCAGGGCATTTTTCATAAAGCCGCGATCACGTAATACATACAGCTGAAACCACATCGGACGCTGAATTGCTGGCGCCACTTCTTCAATCGGACAGACTGAAACGGTCGACAGGGTAAAAGGAATGCCTTTTTGATCTGCCGCCACCGCCGCCTGAACTTCCCCGCGACGTGCATACATCCCGGTCAATCCGACCGGTGATAATGCAACCGGCATCGACAGGGTTTCATCAAACAGTCTGGTTTCCAGGCTAAGTTGCGACATGTCATTTAAAACACGTTGTCTGAGTGCAATTTTGGATAAGTCTTCTACATTACGTTTTAGCGTATATTCCGCATATGCCCCGCCATCAATGTAATGAAATAAAAAGGGCGGCAAGCGACGTCTGGCCGCTTCGCGGTAATCATTGGCAGAAGAAATAATCATGCTTAAATCCTGTTTAATCGACTCGCACGCTGACGACGGGCATCTTCTTCATCAATCGAGCGCACTTGTTGTACTACAAACTCAATATGTCCACACACTGCTTGTCTGGCAGCTTCTGGATCTTTACGTTCAATTGCATCTATGACCTGTTGATGTTGTAGATGCAATTGATCAAAACGGTGGGTTTCGGAATAGACCTTACGGCGGCCCAACACGACGTTGAACTGCAACAAATCAAACAGCCCACGCATCATTTGAATCAGCACCAAATTATGTGAAGCTTCAGCAATTGCCAGATGAAAACGCACATCGGCCTGCGAGGCGATATCGGGATCGCTGCTGTGGGTCGCCTCGAAGCAGGCTTTTAACTTCTCTTTATCCGCCGGGGTGGCGCGCATGGCGGCATGCCAGGCGGTGCTGGTCTCAATGGCATGACGCGCTTCGAGAATATCGAAGCTGTAGTCAGGGTCGTTTTCCATCAGCGTTTTCAACGGCTGGACAATCGCCTGTTCTGACCACTCCTCATGCTGCCAGCGCACAAAGGTCCCGCCGCCGCGACGGCTCAGCAAAACCCCGTCGCTGACCAGGGTCGCTAAGGCTTCGCGCAGCGAGTTGCGCGACACGCCAAGCTGGGCGGCAAGCTGGCGCTCGGCGGGCAACTTCATGCCCGCCTCCAGCTGNNCAATGGCCTGAAAATGAGAAATCTGATCGTAGCACTGACGAATATTTTGCAGGTCTTCTGCTGTTGCACGCTCTGCGGCATACCACGCGGTCCCACCTTCCAAAATAATTCGTGCTTCCTGCACATCAAAACGATATTCAGGGTCCTGATCAATCAAATGACTTAAAGGCTGCACAATTTGATGCTGCGACCAGTTGGTAGGCAATTGTTGCAAAAAAGTGCCCGCGCCCACTTTACTTATCAACATGCCCATGCTGGTCAGTTGTTGAATGGCTTCACGTAAAGAAGAACGCGACACGCCTAATTGTTCACACAGTTTACGTTCTGCAGGCAAACGGTCTCCGACTTGCATATTGTTTTGTTCAATTAATATGCGCAGGTTGTGTACCACTTTGTCAGAGACTTTCATTTGCTGTCCTCAATTGCGTGTTATGGAATCATCCATGGGAACACATAAGCTTGTAAGGTAATAATAATACCCATCATTACCGTAAAGACGATACTGTGTTTAACCGTAAAACGGAACAGATCAGATTCTTTACCNNTCGCCGAAGTGTCTGAACCGGTCAAAAACACCCCGATCCAACCCAGGAATGGCGAGAAGAAGGTAAATGCCTGACCTGTATGTGCCAGCGCTAAAGCCAGCGTGGCCGACATGCCTGAATAATTCGCAATAAAGGCAAATGCCAAGACCATGCCAATGGAATAAATAGGTATTTTCAGTTCATTGATGGTTTCACCAAAGGTCACTACGGCTGTTTTTGGCTTCATCTTCAGGAAAATGATGGTGATGATGGCGGCAATGAAAATCGCCGTACCTGTAGCAGAAATCCAGTCAAATTTATAAATCGCATCGTAGTCCTTAATTTCAGGAACGACTGGCGGTAATTTTTGTACCAGCTGATGCAAGTACGGCACCTTGATCGAAATCACCAGATCATGCAGCGCACCATCTTTGGCAAATAAATCCTTGAAAGGTTTAATACTCCAGATGGTGACCATCACTGTTAAAATGGCAAATGGCGACCATGCTTTGGCAATTTGAGCAATGCTATATTTTTGCTGTTTTTGAGCTGCAATCTGTTGAGCAGCTGATTCATCAATATTCAAATCTTGGTCTGCAAAACGAAAAATGTGTTTAGGTTTCCAGAATTTAAGCAAAATCGTTAAACTCACCAATGACGCGATGGCTGCAGTAATATCCGGTAATTCAGGACCAACAAAGTTGGAGGTTAAATATTGGGCAATTGCAAATGATCCACCGCCCACAATCACCGCCGGCCATGTTTCTTTCACACCGCGCCAGCCATCCATAATCGCCATAATCCAGAACAGTACGACTGGCACCATGAACGGTAACTGGCGACCTACCATCTGACTGATTTCCATGGTATCCACGCCAGACACCTGCCCGGCTACAATAATCGGAATTCCCATCGCACCAAATGCCACAGGTGCAGTATTCACAATTAAGCATAAACCTGCTGCATACAAGGGTTTAAAACCTAGCCCCACCAGCAATGCGGCAGTAATGGCGACTGGTGCACCAAAACCCGCTGCACCTTCAAGGAAAGTACCAAAAGCAAAACCTACAAAGAGCATTTGTAAACGCTGATCTTCTGTAATCGACAGAATGGAGGAACGGATAATATCGAACTGTCCTGTTTTAACCGAAATTTTATACAGGAATACAGCCCCGATAATGATCCAGGCAATTGGCCACAAACCGTAAAAAAAACCATAAATCATCGATGCAAAAGCCATCATGACCGGCATTTGATAAGAGAACAAAGACACCAGAAGTGCAAGAATAACGGTAATTGTTCCTGCCACGCTGCCTTTCATACGGAATACCGCAAGCGCTAAAAAGAAGAAAATAATCGGGATCAGGGCGATCAGACTGGAAAGCCAGATATTGCCCATAGGATCGTAAATCTGTTGCCATTGTTGAAGCATTGTCATCTCCTTGAAATGCTCACTGGTCTGCTAGAAATGGTTTGAATAGTCTTGTATTAATTCATATTGGTCCGACCAATATTGAATTAATTAAAAAAAATAATTCATGTTCTGGTTATTATGGTAGTTTTTGTTTAATTAAAGATCAATATCGGTCTGTAAAATAATTATTGGTATGACCAATATTACAACTGATTTTGAGTAAAAGATCAACTTTTTACAATCGCCCAATTGAGTCCTATTTCAATAAATTGCCTGTTTTTATTTGTATTTTTTCTTGTTCCCATAAAGTTAAAACTTAGTCTTACAACTTTAGTCGCATATAAGCATTGCAACGTGGGATTTTAGTCATATGGCTTACAAATACAGCAAAATAAAAAAGCCATATAAGGCTGATTCCCTCATATGGCTTCACCTTTCATGTAACCTATGTAAGCACTAACTTCTTTCTTTGCAAATGATATTGAGGTTGTGCTTTTCAGACTTTATTTTGACAGAACTCAAAATGATTCCAAGACAAATGAACACAGCCCCTAAAATAATATTAAAGGTCATGGGTTCATTCCAAAATACATAGCCAAAAAACAAACTTAAGATAGGAATAATCATAATCGAGATAGAGGCAACCACAGCATCGACCTGACTCACAATCCAATTCCACAGCGCAAATGCAAATCCTGTTCCGATCATTGCGATATAAATGAGTAAAATCCCATGACTTGGATTGAGCCAAATATTGAAATGAACAGGTTCAAAACATAATGCGCCAAGCAATAAAATGATTCCCCCTAACAACATTTGCCAAATCGTCAGTTGCATCTTGTCATGAGTCGCAAAATATTTCTTGCTGTACACCGTCGTGGTTGCCCAAAAGAAACCTGAAACAATCAAAAATACTTGACCAATCAAGGAAAGATTAAAATGAATATCATGTAACTGTGGCCATAGAATAGAAATCAATCCGCACGTTCCAAGAATCAATCCTAAGATTTTTTGTGCCGTTAAACGTTCATTTAAAAAATAATGTGCCAATACGCCAATAAAGATGGGCATGGTAAACACCAGTATTGCAGAAAGACCGGAATCTACGAATTGCATGGCAAAGGTTTGTGTCGCATAAAAGCCTAAACAAATCAGAAGGCTTGAAATAAAGAGCTGTTTCCACTGTCCCCGCTCAGGTAAAACAGACCGCCTTAAAAGTAATTGAACCCCCATTAAGGTCAAGGCCGCTAAAATTAAGCGAACAGAAATAAATAAGAATGGAGGAAAAATTTGCAGGCTATGTTTGACCAATCCCCATAATGACCCCCAAATCAAACACAGCAACCCAATTGCACTTATCACTTTAATATTCATTTTTGCTGCTCAACCCATTTCATTCAAAATTATTTTAATGAAAATAACCCATCATGAATAATGCTATGATTTAATGTATCCATCATTTTTTTTAATACCAATACTAAACGTCTGTCGAGATGACTGCATTGCTTGATTGTGCAGCATGATCATAAGGCACTTTAGGCGGGGAAATATGCCATGAACATAGATATTAATGACATCAGGTGCTTTGTGACCGTCGCGGAATTGAAAAGTATGACTGCTGCGGCGCATAAGCTGAATTATTTACAATCTAATATGACGGCTAAAATCAAAAAAATTGAAAACCATTATGACCGCCAGCTTTTTATTCGTCAGCCCAAAGGTGTTGAATTGACTGAGTCGGGATTACATCTTTATAGCCAATACAAAAAAATGCTGTTCACTTGGGAAGAAACCGAAAATAAAATTCATCAGCAAAAGAAATTCCTACGTTTTGGCACCAATACCAGTTTAGGCGGGATGCGCTTTTATCCTGCTTTTCAACACCTGTATGAAACCTATCCTGACCTGTCCATCACCATGAAAACCGGTGCGACAGGTTTTATTGAAGATGAAATCTTACAAGGGCATCTAGACATTGCTTATGCTTTGGGAAAACCGCAACATAAAAACCTGCAATACATTCATAAAGCAGACGATCATTTGGTCTTGATCGGAAAAAACCTCATTAATTCCAGTGATTTTAGGGAAGCAATTCATCAACAGAATATTTTGCTCGCTTCATCAGAATGTTGTTATGCCAAAACACTGGATCAACTCTTTATCGATCATCAATTGCATAAAGGCGAATTAACCTACATTCATGATCTGGAAGCACTGATTCAATTTACCCAATTGGGTATGGGCATCTCAATGATCGCCAAGTCACTTATTTCTAAATATAATATTCAATACCATATGGAAATTCCTGAGCAATATCGCAATATTGGCCTGTATTTAATTGCACGTTATGACCATGTTTTCACCCCGATTGAAAATCAATTTATTGGTTTAAATGATGCACGCAATTCTCCAATCGCTCTATCCTGATTGGTTGCAGCTTAACTTTATTTTATTGGGCTTAATTTGAATGCTTATCTATTTTTAATTCAAAAAAACCAAATTCCCGCATTTTGAAGGAAAAAAATTCTTATTAAAAGTGATACAATCAAAGGATATATCTTCTCCTAGGTCACCACTTGGGTGCCTATTATTCAAAAATCGTTAGGATTAACAATGTCTGATAATGCAACTATCTTACAGAATGTACCTGTAGGCAAAAAAGTTGGTATTGCCTTTTCTGGTGGTCTAGATACTTCAGCTGCTCTTTTGTGGATGAAACAAAAAGGCGCAGAACCTTATGCTTATACAGCAAACCTGGGTCAGCCTGATGAAGACGACTATGATGCGATTCCGAAAAAAGCGGAAGCGTATGGTGCAGTAAAAGCTCGCCTGGTTGATTGCCGCTTACAACTTGCATTAGAAGGTATTGCAGCGATTCAATGTGGTGCATTCCATATCAACACTGGTGGTATGCCTTATTTCAACACTACGCCGTTGGGTCGTGCAGTCACAGGTACCATGCTTGTTACCGCAATGAAAGAAGATGACGTCAACATCTGGGGTGACGGTTCGACTTATAAAGGTAACGACATTGAACGTTTCTACCGTTATGGTCTGTTGACCAACCCTGCGCTAAAAATCTACAAGCCTTGGTTAGACCAGACGTTTATTGACGAGCTTGGTGGCCGTGCAGAAATGTCACAGTTCCTGATCGACAATGGCTTTGACTACAAAATGTCAAAAGAAAAAGCCTATTCAACTGACTCGAACATGCTTGGTGCGACTCACGAAGCGAAAGATCTTGAATATCTGGATGCAGGCATCAAGATTGTTGATCCAATCATGGGTGTTGCATTCTGGAAAGATGACGTAGAAGTGAAAGCTGAAGAAGTGTCTATCACTTTCGAAGAAGGTTTCCCTGTTGCAATCAACGGTCAACGTATTGAAGATCCAGTCGAGTTCATTCTTGAAGCGAACCGTATCGGTGGCCGTCATGGTCTAGGTATGTCGGATCAGATCGAAAACCGTATTATTGAAGCGAAATCTCGCGGTATCTATGAAGCTCCGGGAATGGCCCTGCTTCATATTGCTTACGAACGTCTGGTAACTGGCATTCACAATGAAGACACCATCGAACAATACC
>DKLL01000085.1 GCA_002455755.1 Acinetobacter sp. UBA6641 | reverse complement strand
ATCATGTTGGCATCCCAAGGTTTGCCATTGACATTGATTTGCTGTTCAAGACACCACATGTATTCTTCTTCAGTTTCACCTTTCCAGGCAAAAACAGGAATACCGCGTGCAGCGATTGCAGCAGCAGCGTGGTCTTGAGTAGAGAAGATGTTGCAAGACGTCCAACGGACTTCAGCGCCCAATTCAACTAAAGTCTCAATTAAAACTGCAGTTTGAATGGTCATGTGGATACAGCCGAGAATTTTCGCGCCTGCAAGTGGTTTTGCTGCTGAGTAGCGTTTACGTAAACCGATCAGCGCTGGCATTTCTGCTTCAGCAAGCTTGATTTCTTTACGGCCGTAGTCAGCTAGGGAAATATCGGCAACTTTATAATCTGTAAATGAAGCATTAACCGCGTTCATCACGATCTCCTTATAAAAACAAAAATTGATCATTCAGTTCGCGGATGCCGTTGTTGGTCTGTCTAGAAAAAGATAGACCGATCGTCGAGCCTGGCGCTTTTACATTTGGTACCTGTAAAACGTCGCAGCATCCCTCGACTAGCGAAGTATTGTACTTGGAAATTGATTTTGTTCCAATCTGAAATTGATTATTATCAGCACAATCATATTTTTGAGTTTTTATTATGTCTTTGGAAATGCCTGAAGAATTAGCCAGTCTGGAAGCAAATGGCGGAATTTTTGCGGTATGGATGCTGCTGCAACATTTAGGAATTGATGCCGATATTCAGCAGCTGGTAGAGGTCTGTGGATATGATGCACAAAATGGCACGACCACCATCGGCTTGGCTGTCGGTCTGAAAAAGTTTGGTTTTCATGTGCAGTTTTATACCGATCCTGACCCTGATCTTCAGCAGTGTGAAAAACTCAGTTACCAGGAAGCTGAGCAGTTGAATTTACCCATTCTTCCTGCGTTAAATTATCAGCAAATCCAGCAAGCCTTTGAGCAAAATAAATTTGTGATTGTTTATTACGATACTTTGGAAGGTGTGGGTAATCATTCCCTTGTTTATGATGTCAATGAAGATGAAATCTGTTTCTTTGACAGTTTTGATGCGATGCCTGCGGCTATATTTGAACAACAACGAAAAGCAGAAGGGATTTGCCAACAAGTGATTGTGGCCGATATCAATGATGATATCGAGCGTTAATATTTAAAAAATGTATAAAACAAAAGCCCATAAAATAATGGGCTTTTTCAATTTATTTTTCAGCTGCTTGTGCTTTTTCAGTCCAGAAATCCGCTTTTTCTTCATCTATTTCTATGCCTAAACCATTTTCATAGATAAAGGCCAAATCACGCATGGCTTGAACTTCACCCCATTCAGCAGCCTGTTTGACTAAAGACACGGACTTGGCCACATCTTTTTCAATCACATCACCACGGCGGAAATAACTCGCCAATTCTAAAGTCGCAGCAGGGTGCTTTTGCATATTGGCTTTGCTCAGCCAGTAATAGCCAAGTTCAAAATGGGCTTTAGATTCTTCCGGGTCTTCTTCAGCCAGGTCTTTGGCATAAACCGTATAACCTTCACCCAGCCAGTACATGGATTCAACATTGCCATTTTCTGCGGCTTTTAGCGCCCATTCTTCGGCAAGAATAATGTCATCATCATGCTCGCTTTGCATATACAGCTCAGCCAGTTCAAATTGCGCTTTTGCATTTCCTGTAATAGCTAAATTCATCAGCGAGGCAGGTGGGGAAATTCGGTTAGACATACCTATATCCAAAAACTTTTGTTATAGCCTAAAAGGAATGAAATAAAAAAGCCAATCCGAAGATTGGCTTTTACAGTATCGCGACTAAAAACATCCACTCATGTCAGTGCATTTAGCACAGAGGGTGTTCACCAGCACTTAGTTTTCTTGCTGAATACCGGCAACCAACCAGTCTTGGTTAGAACCGGCAGGTTTTACAAAGTGCCAGATTTCAGTAAATGGTTGTGGCAAGCTGTTTAAGTCTTCGCTTACTGTACTCGTGAAACGTACGCTCACAACGTACTGACCATTTTCAGTTGCAGAATCGACCACCATGGCATTCAGGTTAGAGAACTCGGCAACGTCCTGGTCTTGGTTCGCCATAATGTCGTTATACATGGACTGATACAGGTCCGGCGTTAAATAACGCTGAATTTCAGCAATATTGCTTGCTGTATTCATAGACTGAATATGGTTGAAGCGCTGACGGGCTACGCGCAGGAAAGCAGCAGGTTCAGTACCGTCTGGCAGCTGGTTGCCGCTTTGTGTTGAAGCAGCACCAAAAGGCGCTTGAGTTGCTGCACCTGCNNTGACCAAAAATATTGGTGCTGTCATTTGAAATACGTGGTGCTGCAGTTTGCTGACCAAACGGCGCTGTGTTACCCGCATTATTTGGCGCATAAGGGTTATTGGCTAATTTTTTTTTTTGCTCCGAATTTACGGAACAAGAAGAAAGCGACTGCTGCTGCCAGAAGAATCCAGATCCAGCCCGGAATGCCGCCTTTTTCTTCCTCTTGCTGCGTTTGTGCTTCACTTGCAGCTTTGTCGTCTGCTAAAGCATTTGCCGCTACCGCACCAACTGCAGCACCAGCAACACCAGCAGCAACCATTTTACCTACACCTGAACCCGATTTTTGCTGGGTAGGGGCAACAGGTTGTTGAACAGGAGTAGCTTGACGCGGTTGTTGGTAAGACTGGGTTGGGGCAGCAGAACGGCTCATGCCATGGCTTTTACCGCCACCTGCACGTTTTGCTTCGGCCATTGGTGCAACCACCATAGCTGCCATTAAAATACCGGCCATCAAACCACGCTGTCGAACTTCCATCGATTTTTTCCTAAATAAAAAAAGTAAATTAGAGCCTTATAGTTATGCAGGCATTTGTACCGAATTTCAATATCAAATTGGTGATTTTTTTATATAACCTTTCATATGTTTAAGCTTAAGCCAACTCTTCACTTAAGTTCATCGCCTCCGTCAAGGCCTCATGCAAACGTGCCACTGAAATGATCTGTACATTCGGAATCGGTTTTTGTGGCGCCTTGCCACGCGGT